>JAGAFQ010000058.1 GCA_017612495.1 Clostridia bacterium | reverse complement strand
GGCATACCCTTAAAATCCACGGATCCCCATTTTTCATCATCTATCGCGTATGCCCAGGACACATTATTCTTCCTGGCTTCAATGGTCTTGTCGCCGTAAGTGATCAGAAGCTTTCCCGGCTCATGCATCACCTCTGCGGGATCAAAGGTTATGGCTGTCTGATCCCCCGACCCTTCCGCTGTCTTATTTTTATGAGTACATCCTGCGAACGTTACCAGAAATGCACACACGAATAAGAGTGCTAAAACAAAATGTTTCTTCATTTCTCCCCTGCCTGTATTTCCTGTTCCTTTTGTTTCTCCATCCAGCATTTGTGACACATGGCCCTGTAGCTGTCGTTTCCTCCGAGAAAGACCTGTTCACCCTTTGTTACGATCCTTCCCTTTTCGTCTATTCTGGCATTGACCGTTGCCTTTCTGCCGCATTTGCAAATCGATTTTATCTCGGATATACTGTCGGCAAGTTCAAAAAGGCGGCGGCTGCCGGGGAAAAGTTTTGTTTGGAAATCGGCGCGGAGACCGAAGCACAAAACGGGGATATCGTAATTATCGACGATATATCTGAGTTGATCGACCTGCTCCTCGGTCAGAAACTGGCACTCGTCACATATTATGACGTCAGCAGGAGGCGTAGAATTATATTTCAAGAAAATCTCGGCAATATCGGCATCCTTGCCGAGCGCCTCGGCAGGCGAAGAAAGTCCTATGCGTGATCGCACGACCGTTTGGAGTTTTCCGTTTTTATCGTATTTGTCGTCGCGTGTGTCGATGGCGGGTTTGATAAGCCAAACGCTCTTGCCTTTTTCTTCATAGTTGAATTTCGTCATAAGTGCCTGCGCGCTTTTGGAAGAGCCCATAGCGCCGAATTTGAAATAAAGCTTTGCCATTTTTATCCTCCCGCTCTGTTGATAATATGATTATACAATGCTTTTGATTTTTTTACAATAGCATATAAAAAACGGCGCGAAAAATCGCACCGTTTCGGGCTTTAATTTTGGTTTTCGGTATCTCTTTTTATCTCGATAACTCCGCTCTCGGAAATATCGGGAGCAGATACTGTATCTTCACTCTTTTCATCTTTCGCATCGGGCATAGAGGAAACGGGCTTTACATCCGCGTTTGCTCTCACTTCTTCGGGAATACACACAAAGCTCGGATAAACCATATATTTTATCTCTTTGCGGTATGAGAGCAGGCAGGAGAAAATGAAGATGATGCCGAGTGAGCCGAAATCGAGCGAGAGAGCGATAATAAGTTGCGAAACGTTTGAAAATACGGCTCCGACGGATATAAAAGATTTTATGCAGTCGACGGTCATAATTCCGCCCAAGATCAAAATGACGGCGGCAAAGATAAACGAGAACACCGCAAAAAGGACTGATACACGCGCATCGGGATATCCCGTTTTGAGAGTCCTTTTGAACGATGAAAAGGTCGCGACGCGCTGAAAAGCCATTATGGCGGCAAAAACCAGGTCGGAAACGATAAAGCAGGCAAGAACTGCCCAGATCGCGATTATGTATCCTTCAACGAGCGGCAAATAATATAAGACGTCGCTCGTTATGAACATACTGTACGCCGAATATGCCCTCATAAAGCCTTCTTCGATCGCATCCAAAAAGAAGATCGGCAAGCAAACGGCGCCTATAATCGCCAAAACGGTCAAAATGCCGTAAATCACAAGATCGGCGATGGAAAAAGCGTGCAAAAAGCTGAACGCGCCGAAAGAGGGTTTACGGTTTTTCGATTTTGACGTGCCGAATATCACCCAAAGGCAAATGAGCGCCAAAGCGCACATAAGACACGGGAAAACGAGATATGCCCATATATCGACCGTGACGGTAAAGCCGGGCAAAGAATATAAAGACGGCGTTTGATATGAGAGCGCCGTATATGTAATAAACAAAATGAGAGATACAGTCAAAAAGATGAGCGCCGTCAGAAACAGGGGCGATGACGAGTGGCGTCTTAACGCAGCAACAGCATAGCTTTCTTTTTGATTTTCTCTTTCGCAGACGGTATTATATGTTTCATCGGCAATATCGCCGTTATCAAGAGAGGCTCCGCAACGTATGCAGAACTTACAAACAGAATTGTTTTCACAACCGCATCTTCGGCAAATCATTTTTAATTCCTCCTTGCAGTTTCTATATTATTTTTAACATATCAAAGCCGTATAGTCAACAATTATAAAAGTTGACAATATCCGTTTTTACTTTATAATAGTTATAAAAGATAAGCGGAGGTATCGTATGAAAAAGAGCGTGTCTTATATTTATATTTTTACAAGCGCGTGCCTTTCGGCGCTGACGCTTATTTTCCCGAAATTTCTTTTTCCCTTTCAGTTCGTTTTTATGATACCACTCTGCATATTTTTATATAAGACCGATCTTGACGGCAAAAAGATTTACCGTATGGGATTTTTATATTTTTACCTCTTCGGTCTTGTCTGCTTTTGCTGGTTCTGGAGCTTATACCCTCTCGACTTTGCGGGATTTTCAAAGTTTTCGGCTTTGGCGGTCATTCTGCTCGCCTGGCTCGGCATTCCCCTTTTGCAGGCGATAACGGGCGGATTTGTATTTTTGATATTTGCAAAATTCAAAAAACGCATAAACAGGCACGATCATATAATTCTGCCCCTCCTTTTTTCGGCTTTATATACGCTTTGGGAATTTTCTCTCTACGTCGGCTGGTGGGGCGTTCCGTGGGGCATTTCGGCACTTGGTCAAAGCGAATTTTCACCCACTCTTTCGCTCGTTTCCTTTGTCGGCGCGCAGGGGCTTTCTTTCATCATCGTTTTGGCAAACTTCGCTTTGGCTCTCGTCATTTTGAAATTCAAAGAGATAAAAGTTTATATCCTGCCCGGTGTTATAACGGCAGTCTGTCTTATTCTTATTCTGTTTGCAAACAACGGGATAAAAACAGAAAGCAGCATAAAAGCAGCGGCGATACAGCCGAATATTTCTTCACAAGAAAAGTGGCAAGGCACGCTCGACGATGAATTTGAAAAGCACGTGATCCTCACAAAGCAAGCGGCAAACGAGGGCGCAAAGATCGTCTTATGGAGCGAAACGGCGCTCAATTTCAATTTTGACTCGTCACCGCTTTACAAAGAAAAAATGTCAAGCCTTGCCAAGGAATGTGATATCGATATTTATTTCGGCACTTTTGAATATACCGAAAATGCCTCGTATAACGTCATAATGAGAGTAAAAAAAGACGGCAGCATAGATAAAAACATTTACAAGAAGCGCTCGCTCGTGCCTTTCGGCGAATACGTTCCGGCAAGAAAGATAATGACCGCTCTTGCGCCGTTTCTCGAAGATATTTCGATGCTCTCGGAAGATCTGTCGCCGGGATGCAACGCAAGTATCTTTTCGCAGAATGACTTCTATGTCGGTCCGCTCATCTGCTTCGATTCGATCTATCCTTTTAATGCGCAAAGCGCCGCAAAAGACGGAGCGAACATTATCTTTTTAGCGACGAACGATTCCTGGTTCGGCACCTCGGCGGCGGTATATATGCATCTTTATCAAAGCAAGCTGCGCGCCGCGGAGGTAGGCAGATACGTTGTGCGCTCGGCAAACACGGGCATTTCGGCAATAATAACGAATAAGGGCAAGACCGTTGACCTTTGCGAGCCGGAGAGTTTCGGATACGTTTGTAAAGACGTTGAAATTTTAAGCGGTCAAACATTTTTCACCGCTTTTCCCTACCTCGCTTTGATAATATCGGCATCAATACCGCTTTTGACATTTTTGTATATTTTGATCGATAGGAAAAAAGCCGCAAACAAGCAATAAAAAATGCACTCGTCGGAGTGCATTTTTTATTATCAAAGAGTCTCGAATTCACAAAGCGCATCTTCAAAGGATTTCATAGCGCTCTCGAATGCGTCTTTCTTTTTGAGGTCAACTCCGGCAAGCTTCAAAAGCTCCGTGGGGCTGTCGCTTCCGCCCGATGACAAGAATTTGAAGTAATCGGCAACTGCCTTATCTCCCTCGTTATAGATACGCTCTGCGATGCTTACCGCGGAGATAATACCCGTGGCGTATTTATAGACGTAAAAGCTTCTGTAAAAATGCGGTATTCTCGCCCATTCGTATGAGATCTCGTCGTCGCTTATAACACTGTCGCCGTAATAATCGCGGTTGAGCTTCAAATATGCCGCGCAAAGCGATTCCTTTGTGAGAGGCTCGCCGTTTTGAGCCATTCGTGTGCG
Organism: Clostridia bacterium; assembly: GCA_017612495.1. Taxonomy (GTDB): domain Bacteria; phylum Bacillota; class Clostridia; order Oscillospirales; family CAG-272; genus RGIG8399. Next base: position 1,973 of record JAGAFQ010000058.1, on the reverse strand, counting down.
ATATATTCAAATTCGGCAAACTGTGTCTGACGGAACATCGTGCCTTTGAGCATATCCATATAGTAAGAAAGCAGATACTTTTTGAGTTTTTTATCAGTGCTCGTCTTGATAAGATATTTGAGCAGCAAGACCTCGTTTACCGTACTTGCGACCTCGGCAACGAAAATTCTGTAATCGGCTTTTGTCTGCGGCTGATTGCGCTCAGAGAAATATGAGTGCATTGCGTGACCGAGCTCGTGGGCGATGGTAAAGACGTTGTTTGTCGTCTTCTGATAGTTCAAAAGCACGTAAGGATGCAAAAGTCCGTAAACGCTGACGCTGTAAGCGCCGCTCCTCTTGCCTGCCGTTTCTTCAACGTCGATCCAGCCCTCGTCGTGTGCGCGCTGCAAAAGCTTGCCGTAATCTTCGCCCAGAGGTTTTAATCCCTCTTTGACGATCTTGAAAGCGTCTTCATAATCAACGCTTATCTCGGCATTTTCGACAAGAGGCGTATAGATATCGTACATATGGAGCTCGTCATAGCCCAAAATTTCTTTGCGGTCTTTTACGTAACGGTGAAGGAGTTTCTGACCGTTATGGACGCAGGCAAGCAAGTTCTCATATACCTCGCGGCTCACGTCCTCGTTATCGAGCGCCATTTCGATGGCACTGCCGTATTTGCGCGTCTTTGCAATAAAAACATCCTTTTCGACGTTGCCGGAATACGTTGCGGTGATGGTGTTTATCTGACGCATAAACACCTTGTAATATTCTTCAAATGCCGCGCGGCGCACGTTTCTGTTTTTAGATTGCAGGCAAAGACCGTAACCGCCGTGAGTGAGCGTATATTTTTCGCCGTCAACGGTGATCTCGGGCGGACAGAAATCGGCATTGTCGATCATTGAAAATACGTTTTGATATCCGCCGAAGACCTTGCCGCCGCGTGAAAGGAGTTCTTCGATCTCGCGGCTCAAAACGTGCGGCTTTTGGTTGATTATCTGTCTTAAAGTATAATCGAATTCCGAAAGCTCTTTATCCGCCATATAGGCTTTTAAGGTCTCTTCGGGCAATGCCGTGAGTTCGGGCGTTACAAACGCCGTGGCCTCCGAAAACTTGATGCCGAGCGTTTCGATACGCGAAACGAGCGCGTTTGCCTCGCTTGAGCGGGTATCCTGGTCGTGATTCATCATCGCGTAAACATCCAAAAATCCGAGTTTGAGCAAGACGGAATTCATATCTTCAAAACACTTTTTGAACATATCTCTGTTTGCAAGCTTGCCCTCGTATTTTTGAAAATCGATTTTTGCATCGACCTCTTTATATGTTTTTTCCCAATCTTCTTTCGTCTTAAAGATATCGCAAAGACGCCATTTGCGATTTTCGGGAACGTCTTTTCTTTCAAGTGCCATGATAAATTTCCTTTCAAAACTTTTATTTGCCATAATAATAGCACAAATGCATACTTTTGGCAAGGAATTATTGATTTTGATATGATACGGTGTTAGAATTTATGCGGAAGAAAGAACGGTGAAATATGAAAGTAAATCTGCACACACATACATATCGCTGCAATCACGCTGTGGGCACGGAGCGCGAATATATAGAAAACGCGATATCCGGCGGTATCAAGGTACTCGGCTTTTCAGATCACGCGCCCTTTGTTTTTCCCGACGGACACGAATCGGGATACCGCGTGCCCATATCACTTGCAAAAGACTATTTCGACACTTTATCGGCGCTGAAAGAAGAATATAAAGACAAAATCGAGATACACATCGGCTTTGAGATGGAATATTACCCTCTCTATTTTGAAGATATGCTTAAAACCGTCAAAGACGCAGGCGCCGAATATCTTATCTTGGGTCAGCATTTTATCGGAAACGAATATCCCGAAAGGGTTTACAGTTATTCCGAATACGATGATATGCAAAAGCTTTGCGAATATACCGACTGCATAATCGGCGGCATGAAAACGGGCAAATTCACTTATATTG
>JAGAFQ010000057.1 GCA_017612495.1 Clostridia bacterium | reverse complement strand
CTTTGGCGATATTGATATATTCCTTCATCGCTTTTATTTTTCTGTTTTTCTTTTGGAGGATATATACGAACGATCACGATCCCAAAGCGGCAAAAAATATCGTTTGGGACGGTGCGATGACAAAGGCATACGAGAAAAGCCCCGAAACGTTCAAGGTATATACGCAAAAGATATCGGATTATATCACTCCCGACGGATATTTCAGCGTCGGGCATTTGCGATATTTTGACAGCGTATCGAAACTTCAGCTGACACTCAAATACAACCGCAGCACGTTAAAGTATCTCAAAGAGGCATATTCTCTCTCGGAATCGCCGAACGATCCGTGGATATTCGTGCTTTGCGATAAAGACGGCAGCGAGATCTCCGTAGGCACCGAGTGTGCTTTTGCGAAATATGCGCTTTACAGATATCACCGCATTACTTTTGATAACGTAGATCTTGACGGCTATGCCACGCTGACCTTGAAGGTCTATTACAAAGAAAACTATGATTCCGATGATAAAAAGCCTTTCGGCGAGCTCGGCATTTATACGAGTCAAACACCGCTCGAAGAGTATGACTTTTCGGATGAATTACCTTTTTGATTTTTGGGAGGAACTATGTCTGCTGTAACATTATGGGATATTGATATACTGCTTTGGATAAAGGCGAATATCTGGTGTCCGTTTTTGGATTTTTTGATGCCGCTCATCACGTATCTCGGTGAATACGGCGCATTCTGGATAGCCGTTGCGGCAATAATGCTCTGCTCAAAAAAATACCGCAAGATCGGTATTATGCTCGGCATATCTTATATATTCGGCATCGCTTTCGGCAACGGGGTCTTAAAAAATCTCGTGGCGCGCGAAAGGCCTTATACGCATTTGGAATATGAAACTTTTCAAAATCTTACCCTGCTTATCAAGACCCCGTGGGATTATTCTTTCCCCTCGGGCCACACCCTTGTCTGTTTTGAAGCGAGCGGAGTTTTGATGTTCACAAAGCGCAAGCCGCTCGGCTATATCGCCCTTGCAATAGGCATCGCCGTCGCGTTTTCGCGCATATATTTGCTCGTGCATTACCCCACCGACGTTTTCGGCGGAATGATACTCGGCTTTGTCTTCGGAATTTTCGGCTATTTACTCGGCAATCTTCTTTGCAAGGCGATAACGAAAAAATATCCGAATTTCTGCGAGATGTAATGATAAAGCGACTTGAATGCAAAATAAAAAAGCCACCTTTCGGTGGCTTTTATTATTGTGATCAGTGGATGATGCACTTTTCGGAATCTTTATCAAAGAGGTGGATTCTTGCAGCGTCGAATGCGACCTTGATGGTGTCACCGGCGCGAGCCTGTGAACGGGGAGATACCTTAGCGATAAGGTTCTGTTCGCCGACCTTGAGATAAAGGTAAATTTCAGAGCCCATAAGCTCGGTAAGATCAACGTAGGTGTCGAGCTGTGATTCGGTGAACTGGCTGAGATAGATGGGTTCATCGTGGATACATTCGGGACGGATACCTGCGATGACTTCTTTGCCGAAGTAATCTTTGAGTTCGGGAGCGTTTGCCTTATCCTGAGGAAGTTTGACCGAGCAGCCCTCGAATTCGATGAACGCATCGTCGCCCTTCTTAGTGAGCATACAAGGAATGAAGTTCATCTGAGGTGTGCCGATAAAGCCTGCGACGAAGAGGTTGCAGGGCTTGTCGTAAAGGTTTTGAGGTGTATCGATCTGCTGAATGAAGCCCTTCTTCATAACGACGATTCTCGTTGCCATGGTCATAGCTTCGACCTGGTCGTGCGTAACGTAAATAAACGTTGTGCCGAGGCGCTTATGGATCTTGGTAAGCTCCGTTCTCATGGATGCACGAAGTTTAGCATCGAGGTTTGAAAGAGGTTCGTCGAGCAAGAATACCTTAGGATCGCGGACGATCGCACGGCCGAGCGCAACACGCTGTTTCTGACCACCGGAAATTGCCTTCGGACGGCGGTCGAGCAAGTCGGAGATGTTGAGGATGCGGGCTGCTTCTTCAACTTTGCGTTTGATCTCCTCTTTCGGTACCTTGCGGAGTTTAAGACCGAATGCCATATTGTCGAATACTGTCATATGCGGATAAAGAGCGTAGTTCTGGAAAACCATCGCGATATCTCTATCCTTGGGGGCAACGTCGTTTACGAGCTTGTCGCCGATGAAGAGTTCGCCCTCGGTGATCTCTTCAAGACCTGCGATCATACGCAAAGTGGTGGATTTACCGCAGCCGGAAGGTCCGACAAAAACGATGAATTCCTTATCTTTGATATCGAGGCAGAAATCGGAAACGGCTACAACGCCGCCGGGATATTTCTTATAAATATGTTTGAGTGAAAGGCTTGCCATGGGTATCCTCCTTGAAATATGTTTGACCGGAAAACCGGTCGGATTTGCATAATTTACAGAGTAATTATATCAAAAGAATTTCACTTTTTCAAGTGTCTATTTCTATATAAATACTCCCGAGTCTTTGTGAAAGTTGCACAATAAATATAAACAAACCGTGTACAAACGGTATTTTCGTTTCGGAATATTTTTTAATTTATTAAGATTTTTCTACGTCTTTCATACTGAGAGAGATACGTTTTTTCGCAACGTCGACCGCCAAGACCTTGACGGTGACGATATCGCCGACCGATACGACCTCACTCGGATGCTTTACAAATCTGTTTGAGAGCGCCGACACATGAACAAGACCGTCCTGATGCACGCCGATATCGACGAATGCGCCGAAGTCGATGACGTTTCTGACCGTGCCGTGCATGATCATTCCCGGCACAAGATCGGAAAGATCCATAACGTCGTCGCGCAGTTCGGGCAGCGGCAGACTGTCTCTGACGTCTCTGCCGGGCTTTTCGAGTTCCGACGCGATATCGCGAAGCGTCGGCTCGCCGACGTCTATTTCTTCGCAAAGCTTGCTTACACCGTAATTCTCGATCTCATCCTTGATGCCGGAAATTCCCGATGAAAGGTCTTTTCCTTTATGTCCGAGTTTTGTGAGCAGTTTTTGCGCCGCCGCATACGATTCGGGGTGAACGCCCGTGTTATCGAGTATCTCATCGGAGCCGGAAACGCGCAAAAATCCCGCGCACTGTTCGTATGCTTTTTCGCCGAGCCGCTGTACCTTTTTGATCTCGGCGCGCGATTTGAACGCGCCGTTTTCTTCACGGTATTTTACTATGTTTTTCGCAATGGTGATATTGATGCCGGCAATATAGGAGAGCAGCGAATATGACGCCGTGTTGACGTCGACGCCCACCGAGTTCACGCAGTCCTCGACGACACCGCTCAAAGCTCCGTCAAGTCTTGCCGGCTTCATATCGTGCTGATATTGACCGACGCCTATAGACTTCGGATCTATCTTGACAAGCTCCGCCAGAGGATCTTGCAGACGGCGCGCGATCGAAACGGCGCTTCTCTGCGTAACGTCAAAATCGGGGAATTCCTCGGCGCCGAGTTTGGATGCCGAATAGACCGATGCGCCCGCTTCGCTCACCATGATATACTTTGTTTCGGTAAAGCCCTTTTTGAGCAGATTTGCTATGAAGATCTCGCTTTCCTTTGAAGCGGTGCCGTTGCCTATCGCAACGACGTCAACGCCCCACTTTTTGATGAGCGCGCCTACCGTCTTTTCTGATTCGGCTATTCTTTCCTGCGGTTTTGTGGGATATATCACCGCGCAGTCAAGCACCCTGCCCGTGGGATCGACGACGGCAAGCTTGCAGCCCGTGCGGTAGCCGGGGTCAAAACCCAAAACGGTCTTGCCCTTGAGGGGAGATTGCATAAGAAGATTTTTCAAATTCTCGCCGAAAAGCTTGATGGCACCCTCAGAGGCTTTATCGAACATGTCGGAACGTATCTCGCGCTCGACCGAGGGGGCAATGAGCCTTTCATAGCTGTCGACGATCGCTCTTGAAACGTACTTGAATGCGGGAGAGCTGTTATTTTTTATCGCCTGCGCGAAAAGAAAATTGAGAATTATATCTTCGTCGATATCGACGGATACTCTCAAAAATTCTTCGTTTTCGCCGCGGTTTATCGCCAAGACACGATGGTCGGGCACACGTCCTATCGCCTCGCAGTAGTCATAATACATCGAATAGACTGAGTCTTCTTTCTTTGCGCCGACCGATCTCAATCTGCCGTATTCAAAACTCAAAGCACGGATTTCTTTTCTGTATTCCGCGTTGTCTGAAATATCCTCGGCGATTATGTCAAGAGCGCCCGAGATGGCGTCATCGGCGCTCAAAATTTCTTTTTCGGCATCGATATATTTTTCAGCCTGCTCTTCGATGGATATATCGTATTTATCTCTTTGCTCGAAGATTTCCGCCGCCAGAGGCTCAAGTCCTTTTTCTCTTGCGACCGATGCGCGCGTGCGTCTGTGAGCCTTATACGGTCTGTAAATATCTTCGATCTCGGCAAGGATAGATGCGTTTTGAAGCGCAGCGGCGATCTCGTCGGTCATTTTGCCGAGAGATGAAATATGCTCAAAGACCTCCTCGCGCCGCTTTTGGAGATTGCGCAAATAGTTTAAGCGCTCATCAAGATCTCGGAGCAGCGTATCATCCATTGAGCCCGTGACCTCTTTGCGGTAGCGCGCGATAAACGGTATCGTGTTGCCCTCGTCTATGAGAGCGACCGTTCTTTTGAGCCTTTCGATATCGATATTCAGTTCTTTTGAAAGTGTTTCGAGTATTTCCATTTTTATCTCCCTTTTGCCGCAAAGCGGCGCATATTCAAAATTACAAGCGCAAAGTCTATCTGCCCGAAGCCGCGATGAGCGCCGATATTTCTTCTTCTGTCAGCTCGCGGTATTCGCCGTCCTTTAAGTCTTTTGGCAAAGAAAGCGGCCCGAAACTTATGCGGCAAAGCTCCGTTATTTTGTTTTGGCAAGCGCCGAACATCTGCTTTATCTGATGATATTTTCCCTCGTCTATTACGATCTTGCCGTGCGTTTGGTCTTCTTTTATGACCGAGCACGGCTTTGTTTTATATCCGCCCTCAATAAACACTCCCTCTTGAAGTTTTTGCGCATCTTCATCCGAAAGAGGCGATTGGCAGGTATATGAATAGGCTTTTTTGACGTGGCGCTTCGGCGATAAAAGTCTGTGCGCAAGATCGCCGTCATTCGTCAAAAGGATAAGTCCCGTCGTGTATTTATCGAGCCTTCCGCAGGGAAAAAGGTCAAACGAAGAATACTCATCCGAGAGCAGATCCAAAACGGTTTTGTCGCGCCCGTCTTCGGTCGCGCTCACAACGCCTTTGGGCTTGTTCATCAAAATATAGACGAACTGCCTGTATTTTATTTCGTTACCGCAAAATACGATCGCATCTTTTTCGGGATCGATATGCCGCGATACATCCTTTTGCATTTCTCCGTTTACGAAAAGCATTCCGTTTCTCGCCGCTTTATCGGCTTCTTTGCGGCTCGCAAGTCCCATTTCGGAGATAAGTTTGTCGATTCTCATATTTTTTCCTTTATGTTTTTATACATAAAAATTTTAACATACAAGCGAAAAAAAGTAAAGACCGCAGAAAATCTGCGGTCTTATATCTCACTTGTCTTCCTCTTTTAAGAGCCTGCGTCCCATAACGACACCCATAACGGATGCCATCATGAGTCCTCTTGTCCATCCGCTTGAATCGCCGAGACAATGCAAGCCCTCGATGTTCGTATCGAGATCGGGCGTCATCTTTACACGGTTGCTGTAAAATTTGAGCTCGGGTGAATAAAGAAGCGTTTCGGGACTTGCAAAGCCGGGCACGACAGTATCAACGGCAATGATGAAGTTTATTATGTTGGTCATTGCGCGGTAAGGCATGGCGGCGGTGATGTCTCCGGCAACGGCATCGACGAGCGTCGGGCGCACGTTGGCTCTTGAAAGTTCTCTTTGCCAGGTGCGTTTTCCGTCCAAAATATCGCCGAAGCGCTGGACCAAAATGTGTCCGTTTGCAAGCATATTCGTGAGTTCGCCCACCTTTTGAGCGTATGCGATGGGCTGATTGAACGGTATGTTGAAATTGTGAGAGCAAAGTATGGCAAGGTTCGTGTTGTCGGATTTGAACTCTTTATATGAATGTCCGTTCACCACGGCAAGATCGTTGTCGTAATTTTCCTGACTTACGATGCCGCCGGGATTTTGACAGAACGTGCGCACCTTGTTTTTGAAAGGCTTAGGATAGCCGATGAGCTTTGATTCATAGAGGACCTTGTTTACCTCCTCCATGACCTCGTTGCGCACCTCGACTCTGACGCCGATATCGACGGTGCCGGGCTGATGCTCGATGCCGTGCTCGGTGCATAATTTTTCGAGCCAATCGGCGCCTCTTCTGCCCGTTGCGACGATGACGTGATCGCCGAAAAGCTCTTGACATTCGGCATCGTTTGAAGACGAGTGCAGTTCAACTCCGAGGCACTTGCCGTCTTTAATTATCAAGTTGGTGCAATTCTGACCGAACATCAGATCGACACCGTTTTTGATAAGATACTGTTCGATGGAATAATAAATTTCCTGCGCCTTTTCGGTCCCCATGTGTCTTATGGGGCAATCGACGAGCTTTAAGCCTGCGCTTATGGCGCGTTTGCGGATGGCCTTGATCTTTTCGTATTCGCTGACTCCCTCTATTTTGGTGTCGGCGCCGAATTCAAGATAAATGCCGTCGGCATATTTTATGAGTTCTTCGGCGTAATTCTCACCGATAAGCTCGGGCAGCTCTCCCCCCACCTCGTATGATAACGAAAGTTTTCCGTCGGAGAATGCGCCCGCACCCGAAAAGCCGGTGGTGATATGGCAATATGGCTTGCAGCCGACACATTCCTTGGTTTTCACCTTAGGACACGTACGTTTTTCGATAGCCGCACCCTTTTCGATTATGACG
>JAGAFQ010000056.1 GCA_017612495.1 Clostridia bacterium | reverse complement strand
GATGCGGCATTGACCGTCGCATGTGCAAAAGAACTTTTGAAACTCGCCCCCGAATACGATTATCTCATCACCGCAGAGGCAAAGGGAATACCGCTCATTCACGAAATGGCGCGTCAGCACGGCGATGAAAAATATATTTTGGCACGCAAAGGTCAAAAGGTCTATATGACCGATATCTTCGGCGTTGAGGTCAACTCCATCACGACCGAAAACAAACAGCATCTCTATCTTGACGGCGCCGATGCAAAGCTTATGGAGGGCAAGAGGATACTCATCGTTGACGACGTCATTTCGACCGGCGAATCTCTTCGCGCCATTGAAAAGCTTGTCAATGCCGCAAAGGGCAACATAGTCGGAAAATTGACGATCTTGGCGGAGGGCGATGCCGCAAAACGCGATGATATAAAATATCTTGAATATTTGCCCGTCTTCAATCCCGACGGAACCGTAAAAGGCTGATCGCAAAACGGCAGGTTTTATCCTGCCGTTTTTTATTTGTTTTTGACAATCACGCGCGTATATTATATAATAATATATTATAACAATTTGGGAAAGAGAATTTATGCCGACGTCATTTTCAAGGGTAAGTGCTGCCGATATCGACAGACAGAAAAATTTTTGCGCAAAGATAAAAGAGAAATATACTTTCGGCGAAAAGTATGTATATATGCAGACCTTCGGCTGTCAGCAAAACGAGGCCGACAGCGAAAAGCTTTTATATTTTGCAAATCTTGCGGGATATAAGCAGACTTTTGATCAAAAGCTTGCCGATCTTATCATCGTCAACACCTGCGCCGTGCGCGAACATGCCGAATTGAAAGCGCTTTCGATAACGGGTCAGTTCAAGCACCTAAAAGAGCAGAAGCCCGATCTTATCATCGCCATGTGCGGATGTATGGTATCGCAGGAATTCCGCAAGGACGATATAAAATTCAAATATCCTTACGTCAGCTTTTTATTGACGACCAATATGCTCTGGAAATTCCCCGAAGTGCTTTATAATACGATAAAAACGGGGAAAAGACAGATTTGTCTTGAAATGGATACCGATTATCTCTATGAGGGCATTGATTCCGCAAGACAGTCCGATTTCAAGGCGTGGGTCAGCATCATGAACGGCTGCAACAATTTCTGCACCTATTGCATCGTGCCTTACGTCAGAGGCAGAGAAAGAAGCCGCAGCAGCAAAGATATCCTTTGCGAGGTCGAATGCCTTGTAAAGCGCGGTTATAAAGAGATAACCCTGCTCGGTCAGAACGTGAATTCATACAGTCCCGAGGGCGAAGACTGCTCGTTTGCAAAGCTTTTGGAAAAGATTTGCGCCATCGACGGCGATTTTATCGTGCGCTTTATGACGAGCCACCCAAAGGATGCGTCGGATGAACTGATACGTGTGATAGCCGAAAACAAAAAGATAGCGCGTCATTTTCATTTGCCGCTTCAATCGGGCAGCGACGAGATCTTGAAAAAGATGAATCGCCGCTATGACCGAAAGCATTATTTCGAGTTAGTCTCGAAAATAAGACAAGCCGTGCCCGATATCGCGATAACCTCCGATATCATCGTCGGTTTTCCCGGCGAGAGCGATGAAGATTTTGAATATACGCTCGACGCATTGAAGACGGTGCGCTTCGATAACATTTTTTCATTCGTTTATTCGCCGCGCCGCTCAACTCCCGCGGCGGCAATGGAGTGCCAGATACCCGAAGATGTAAAAGCAAAGCGTATGGAAAAGCTATTGGCTGTCCAAAGGGAGATAATACCCGCCGACACCAAGAATCATATCGGAAAGACTTTGCGAGTCTTGGTCGAGGGCAGAAGCGAGGTCGGAGAAAAGCTTTTGTCGGGCAGGACCGAAACGAACAAGCTCGTCTATTTTGAGGGCGATGATTCTTTGATCGGCGAATTTTGCAACGTTAAAATTGAAAGATCCGATGTTTTCGTTATCTACGGTTCTATATCAAAATAAAATCAGGAGTTTGATTATGTCGCTTTCACCTATGATGCTCCAATATGAGCAGATAAAAAGTCAATATACAGACCATATCCTGTTCTATCGCCTCGGTGACTTTTATGAAATGTTCAATGAGGATGCGAAGGTCGCATCAAGCGTTCTGGGGCTCACCCTAACGGGCAGAGACTGCGGTCTTGACCAGCGCGCGCCTATGTGCGGCGTACCTTATCACAGCGCCGACGACTACATATCAAAGCTTATTGAAAAGGGCTTTAAGGTGGCGATCTGCGAGCAGGTCGAAGACCCGAAACTTGCAAAGGATATAGTCAAGCGCGAGGTCATAAGGATCATCACCCCCGGCACCTTGACCGAAAGCTCTATGCTTTGCGACGGCGAGAACAACTATATTTGTTCGCTCTTTTACAAAGACGGCGAAGCGGGAATAAGCTTTGCCGATATTTCGACGGGATATTTTACCGAGACAATAATAAGCGGCGACGACGTTTTGCAAAAGATAATCAACGAGATCGGCACCTATGCGCCGAAGGAGGTCATTGTCAACTGCAAAAAGGAATCTCTCGGCAAGGCGTTTGAATTCATAGCGAACCGCCTCCTTGCCATGGTGTCTGATAACTGCGAGTATCTATTCGATATGGCGAGCGCCTCCGAAAACATCAAAAAGCAGTTCGGCGACGACGTTTTTGCCGAATGCTCAAAGCATGATGCCGGCGTAATGGCGGTCGGCGCATTGCTATCTTACATAAAAGAAACGCAGAAGACCGATATTTCATATATCGATAAGCTTCATATCTATTCATCTCAAAACTTTTTGCAAATCGACATCAATACAATAAGAAATCTTGAGCTTTGCGAAACGATGCGCTCAAAAGAGAAAAAGGGAACTCTTTTGTGGGTGCTCGATCACACTCATTCATCCGCCGGCGCAAGACTGCTTCGGAATTGGGTGGAATCTCCGCTTATTGACGTATATGAGATAGAAAAGCGGCAGGGAGCCGTAAAAGAACTCTTTGCGGATTTTGCCGTCAGAGAGGAACTGACCGAGATCGAAAAGCAGATAATCGACCTTGAACGTGTGATGACGCGCATAGTTTACGGCACCGCAGGTCCCAAAGACCTTGCCGCTGTCTGCCGCACCGCATCGCTCTTGCCGAAAGTCAAAACTCTGCTTATGGCATTTTCATCGCCGAAGCTGCGCGAATGCGCCGACAATCTCGACGAGCTTTGCGATATTTACGAGGCACTCGACGCGACCATCGTTCAAGATCCGCCGTTTTCTTCAAGAGAGGGCGGCTTCATTCGCGACGGATATAACGGCGAGATCGACTATTTGAGAAGCATCGTCAAAGACAGCCGCGCGTGGATAGACCGCATCGAACAGTCCGAAAAAGAGGCTACGGGCATCAAAAATCTGCGCATCGGTTATAACAAGGTCTTCGGCTATTATATCGAGGTCACAAAATCGAACCTTGCCGAGGTGCCCGAAAGATATATAAGAAAACAGACTTTGACGGGCGGCGAAAGATATATCACCGATGAACTCAAAGATATGGAAGCCACCTTGCTCGGCGCAAAGGATAAGCTTTCGGGACTTGAATATGAGCTATTTGAAAAAATGCGGCTCTATCTTGCCGAAAACGTGCACCGCATCCAGGGGGTCGCCAAGATACTTGCGGAGATCGACGTGTTCTGCTCACTCTCCGACGTCGCCTCGAAAAATAAATACGTTTGTCCCCTTGTCGACAGAAGCGACGTTATCGCGATAAAAGACGGCAGACATCCCGTTGTGGAACAATTCACAAAGAACAGTTATTTTGTGCCCAACGATACAGATCTTGATATGTCCGACAACAGAGTCATGCTCATAACAGGACCTAATATGGCGGGCAAATCGACCTATATGAGGCAGGTAGCGCTCATTACGGTAATGGCGCAGATAGGCTCGTTCGTTCCCGCTACCGACGCACATTTGGGCGTTGTGGATAAGATCTTCACGCGCGTTGGCGCTTCTGATGATCTTGCGCTCGGTCAATCGACCTTTATGCTTGAAATGAGCGAGGTCGCCTATATTTTATCCAATGCGACAAACAGAAGCCTTATCATCTACGACGAGATCGGCAGAGGCACGAGCACCTTTGACGGAATGAGCATAGCAAATGCCGTTTTGGAATATACGGCAAACAGAATAGGCGCAAAAACGATGTTTGCCACGCACTATCACGAACTGACGTCCCTCTCTTCGATGTATGACGGCATCGTCAATTACAGCATTGCCGCAAAAAAGCGCGATGACGATATAATCTTTTTGCGCAAGATCGTAAAAGGCGCCGCCGACGACAGCTACGGCATTGAGGTAGCAAAGCTTGCGGGCGTGCCGAAGGACGTCATTTCGCGCGCAAAGAAGATTTTATCGGAGCTTGAAAACGGAAAAGTGAACGTCGGCAAAAACAAGATAGAACTCGATCAGATAAGTATGCCGATCTTTTCTGCGGTCGATGACGGCGTTGCAAAAAAACTGCGCGATCTCAACGTCGATACGCTCACCCCGCTTGAAGCTTTGAGCATGCTTTATGAACTCAAAAACGAAATAGACAAATAAGGAGGTATGAATATGGGAAAGATCTGCGAGCTCGATTTTCACGTTGCGAACCTTATCGCCGCGGGCGAAGTGGTCGAAAGACCTGCATCCGTTATAAAGGAACTGCTTGAAAATGCCATCGATTCCGGCGCCGACAATATTTCCGTCGAGATAAAAAACGGCGGTATCTCGTTTATGCGCGTGACAGATAACGGCTGCGGTATGGAGCCCGATGACGTTCCCGTATCCATTCGCCGCCACGCCACAAGCAAAATAAGAAACGCACAGGATCTCAATTCCATATCCACACTCGGCTTTCGCGGCGAAGCGCTTGCCGCCATCGCCTCCGTTTCGACGCTGCGCATTCTCACGAAAACGAAAAACGCGCAGGTCGGCACAAGCCTTGAAAGTGAGAACGGAAAGATAACGTCTGTTTTTGAAACGGGCGCTCCGGTAGGGACGACCGTTATCGTTGAAAACCTTTTTGCAAACGTTCCCGCAAGATACAAATTCTTAAAGCGCAACATAACTGAGGCAATGGCGGTCAGCTCCGTTGTCGAGAAGATCGCTCTTTCTCATCCCGAAATATCGATAAATTACATAATCGACGGCGAAAGAAAAATATCCACTCCGGGTGACGGCATCTTGAAAAATGCCGTCTGGGCGGTTTTGGGTGCCGATTTTGCAAAGAATACGCTCCCTTTGCGCAATTCATCCGAGGGTGTCGGCATCAGCGGCATCATCGGTTCACAGACGAATTACCGTTCAAACCGCAATATGCAGATATTCTTCATCAACCACCGGATTATCGTCAACAGAACGGCATCGGCGGCTTTGGAGCAGGCATTTTCGTCATATATCCCCTCCGATAAATTCCCGTGCTGCGTTATCAATATCGAACTCAATCCGGCGCTTGTCGACGTGAACGTTCATCCCTCGAAGACTGAGGTCAAGTTT
>JAGAFQ010000055.1 GCA_017612495.1 Clostridia bacterium | reverse complement strand
TGAAAGAAACTTTCGGCGCGTGTTGATAGGGATGTTTTTTGAAGCATTGCCGTCACGCGCCGAAAATGAAGACGCCCTAATGGGCTAATGAAGGAATGAAGACGCTTCGCGAGTGGAGGAATGAAAATGGGAGAACAGGAGAAATGAGGGCGTCTTCGCTTCATTAGGTGCAAAGCACCGTCTTCATTAACGAGCAAAGCGAGTGACTTCATTAGCGTCAGCGACTTCATTCGGAAAATATAGATATTTTCCCTGCTTGCAGCGGTATGAGACGCGCAATAAAGAAAACCTGCTGAAAAGGATTTTTCCTTCTCAGCAGGTACTTTTTTACAAAAAACTGCCTTATCAACCCGTCACTTTCATACTTTTTTTATGTTTTTGTTTTATTTTCTTATCAGCAAATCGAAATTGTCGTTTAAGATTTTTTTCATATCGCCGCGGGGGAGATCCATCTTTTTCAAGATCGCCATAACGTTTTTTGGGGAATGGAGCGGATAGTCGGTCCCGAATAAGATCTTATCGGCGCCGTAGCGCGAAAAGATCTCTTTTGACAATTCTATGGGGATATAGTCGATGCTCGACGAGCAATCGACCCACAGATTTTTGATCTTGAAAAGCTCGCTCGGCAGCTCTTCCCACAGCGACCAGCCGCCCAGATGCGCGCCGATGACCTTTAATTTGTCGAAGCGGTGCATAACGCTCATCATACGCAGGGGCGATGAATATTCATATCTTTTGTCGCCGAGGTGAACGAGCAGGGGCATATCGTATTCCGAACAAAGCGAATAGATCATATCGCATTTTTCGTCGTCGAGCAGGAATTTCTGACAGTCGGGATGCAGTTTTATGCCGTGAAGTCCCAGATCGTAAGCGTGCAGAAAATCTTCTTTGAGATTTTCGTTTTCGGGGTGGAGAGTGCCGAAGCCGATGAACTTATCGGGATATTTTTTTGTTTCGTTCGCTATAAATTCGTTTATGCTTTTGACCTGCTTGGGCGCCGTTGCGACGGATTGAATGAGAAACCTGTCAACTCCCGCCTCGGTGCCCGATCTAATAAGTTCTTCGGTCGTGCCGCCGTGCGCCGGCGTTTCGCCGTAGAACGTGCCGGTGTGGTCCGATGCTTTTTTTGCTATTGCCTCGGGATAAACGTGGCAATGTGCGTCTGTTACCAAAAGATTGTCTGTCATGCCGTAACTATACTTTCCGCTTTTTCGAGGTGCAGTTTTTTGATCGCATCCTCGCGCATTTTATATTTCAAAATTTTTCCCGCGACGTTCATGGGAAATTCAGACACAAAGTCGATATATTTCGGCACCTTGTGCTTTGCCATATTTGCCGCGATATATTCTTTCATCTCATCCGCCGTCATACTTTCCCCGTCTTTTAAGATGATGCAAGCCATGATCTCTTCGCCGTACTGTTCATCGGGCACACCGATGACCTGCACGTCTTTGACCTTGGGATGAGTATAGATGAATTCTTCGATCTCCTTGGGATAGATGTTTTCTCCGCCGCGTATGATCATATCTTTGAGTCTGCCCGTTATGCGGAAGCATCCGTCTTTCGTGCGGCAGGCAAGATCGCCCGTGTGAAGCCAGCCGTCTTTGTCGATGGCAGCCGACGTTGCCGCTGGCATCTTGTAATAGCCTTTCATGATGTTATATCCGCGCGCGACGAATTCGCCCGTCACTTCATCGGGACATTCTTCGCCCGTTTCGGGATCGACAATCTTGCATTCGATCTCGGGCAGAGGCGAGCCGACGGTGTTCACTCTCGTTTCGATGGGGTCATCCGCCTTGCTCATCGTGCAGCCGGGAGATGATTCAGTCTGACCGTAAACTATGGTTATCTCGCTCATGTGCATTTTTTCGATGACGTCTTTCATGACCGAAATGGGACAGGGACTGCCTGCCATGATGCCCGTGCGCATATATGAAAAGTCGGTCTTTGCAAAGTCGGGATGTTCAAGCAGCGCTATAAACATCGTGGGGACGCCGTGGAATGCGGTTATATGCTCCGAGTTTATGCAGGCAAGCGACGGCTTCGGCGAAAAATAGGGCAGGGGCAGAAGCGTTGCGCCGTGAGTCATTGATGCGGTCATGGCAAGCACCATACCGAAGCAATGGAACATGGGCACCTGTATCATCATACGGTCGGCGGTGGAAAGATCCATTCTGTCGCCTATACATTTGCCGTTGTTGACAACGTTATAGTGCGTGAGCATAACGCCCTTAGGAAAGCCCGTCGTGCCGGAGGTATATTGCATATTGCATACGTCGTCCTTATGCACTGCTGCGGCGCGGCGCTCGACCTCTTTTTGAGATACTTCGCTTGCGCGCTCAACGGCATCCTCCCAGGTAAGACAGCCCTTTTTCTTGAAGCCAACGGTGATGATGTTCCTCAAAAACGGCAGACGCGAGCAGTGCAGCGGCATTCCGCTTTTCGTGCTTTCAAGCTCGGGGCATATCTGACCGATGATCTCAGAATAGTTTGAATCGCGGTAGCCGTCTATCATAATGAGCGTGTGCGTGTCTGATTGGCGAAGCAGATATTCCGCTTCGTGTATCTTGTATGCCGTATTCATCGTGACGAGAACGGCGCCGATCTTCGTCGTTGCCCAAAAGGCGATAAACCATTGGGGAATATTCGTCGCCCATACGGCAACGTGACTGCCGTGAGTGACGCCGAGCGCGATGAGCGCACGGGCGAATTCATCTACGTCGTCACGGAATTCGCTGTATGTTCTTGTGTAGTCAAGAGTGGTATATTTGAATGCGTACTGATCGGGAAATTCCTTTACCATCCTGTCGAGGACTGCGGGGAAGGTCTCGTCGATGAGAAGTTCCTTTTTCCAAACGTATTTGCCCGTGCGGGCGCGGTTATAATAGAGTGCGCTTTCGGCACTCGCCGTTTTGCCGAACTGCTTCATATAGTTGATGAAATGCGCGAAGATGACCTCCATATCGTCGATCTCCGAATACCACGCGGGGTCCCATTCAAGAGAAATATAGCCGTCATAGTTTATCGAGCGCAGAGCCGCCATCATATCAGAAACGGGCAGATCTCCCTCTCCGATAAGGCAGGGGGTAAGCGTTTTACCGCTTTTTTTGGAGTCGCAAAGATGTATGTGCGATATATACGCGCCGAGGTTCGTTATCGTCTTTTCGGCGCTCTCGCCGTAAAAATAGGTGCCGCCGAAGTTCCAGAGCGCGCTGACGTTGTCGCTCAAAAAACTGTGGAGCATATCGCGAAGACTTTCGGTGTTCGCAAATATACCGACGGTTTCAAAAAGCAGCGTAACGTTTGCATCCTCCGCCTTTTTCAGCACCTCCCAAACGACTTTGCTCACACATTCGGCAGAGCCGTTTTTGTCGGTCTTTACGCGCACGTAGGGGATTTTTAAGCTTTTGGCGATCTCGATACATTGAGAGATCTCGTCAACGCTGTGCGCAAAATCGTTCTTGTTGCCGGGGGAGCAAATGGAATCGACGCAGGGAATTTTGAGTCCCATTTCATAAATACGGCGCAGAGTTGCCGCCGCGGTATAGTCATAGAATGCACCGCCGCGTTCGGTGAACATACTGCCGTGGATGTTGTGAAGCTCGATGCCGTCGAATTTCAGATTGTTCGCGACACGGCAGAAATCTTCAAGTCCGGCATCGTGCCAGCCTTTTGTGGAAAAAGCAAATTTCATCGCTCATCCTCCTCGAAAACGATCTTATTGAGCGCATTGACATAGGCTCTGATACTTGCGCCGATGATATCGGTCGAAAGTCCGTTGCCCGAATAGAGTTTTCCGTCGGCGCGGAGTTTTACAACGGCGTTGCCCATTGCCTCGTGACCGCGCGTTATGGACTGTATCTGAAAATCGTCGAGCTCAAAATGTCTGCCGACGATCTGATTTATCGCCTTGAACGATGCGTCGATGGGACCGTCACCCAAAGATACGCCTTCAAGCGCTTCGCCGCCCTTTTTTATAACGATCTGCGCCGACGAAAGCATGGTGTTTACGGAATGGATGGAATACTGCTCGACTGTATATGTCGCGGGCACCGAGGATGCGACGCTTGCGATTATCGCTTCCATCTCGACTGCATTTATTTTCTTCTTTTGCGCCACGCGGCAAAATTCCTCATAGACGCTCTTGGTATCGTCTTCATTCAAATCATATCCCAAAGCCGAAACCGCCTTTGAAACGTCTTCGACGGAATCGTTTGCATCGAGCAACAGCTGTGCATCGGCATCATTCGTTTTTTCGGCGATCTCTTTTGCGGTGCAGGAAGTCTGTAATGAGTTTGAAATGATCTTGCCGGCAGACGTGAAATTGATGCCCGATTCAAAACGGAAGAGGTTTTTGCGGATAGCCGAGATCGTGGAATCGAGCGGAGAGATAGAGCCGTTTTGCGAGGTCTTGATGAGAGATACGTGCAGATCCAAGGCCTCGATTGACGAGGCGACCGCCATAGAAGAGGAGTTTGAAACGCAAAGTCCCAGAGTTATCTTATCGCCGCACCAGCCTTTGACTTTTCCGGCAAAGGCGCATATCTCACTCGGCAGCATGATGCCCTCGTCATCGCAGACGCAAACGGTATCTGCTCCGGCGGATATTGCCGCCGTGATCGCATCCTTCAAGACCGATTCATCGGCTCTTGTGGCATCGAGCGCGCAGAATTCAACGTCGGGGCAGCACTCCTTTGCCGCCGATACGAGCTCCGTTATCATTTTGATCATAGCGGGACCTTTTTTATGGAACGAATATTCCATACCCACGCAGGATACGGGCAGGCAGATGCG
>JAGAFQ010000054.1 GCA_017612495.1 Clostridia bacterium | reverse complement strand
TTTGAAAAACCTCAATACCGTATGCACATCCGCGCTTCGTTCTCGATGAATCGAGATTAACTATCACTGAATCTACAGAAGATGACGCAAGCACTTTTTTGCCCTTTTGCGCCATTGTCATTGAGCCTGTCGTGAAGATGACCTTATTCATATAATCCTCCCATTTCAAAGCTTTACTATTAGATTATGCCAAAAGTAGATTTGCGACAAAAAAAGCGAAAAGCTTTTGCTTTTCGCTTATATGACGGCGCTCGCGTGCCGCATAACGTGGCAGCTTATATTGACGGCGCAAGGAACGGATGCTATATGAGTCGGTGCGAATTCAATGTTGACATCAAGTGCCGTAATGTTGCCGCCGACGCCCTGCGTGCCGATGTTGAGTTTGTTGACCTCGCCTAAAATTCTTTCTTCAAGCTGACGGTATTTGACGTTTTCATTTCTTTTTGAAACGTCGCGCAGCAGCGCACGTTTCGAAAGTTCGGCGCAATATTCAAAATCGCCGCCTATGCCTATGCCGATCAAAACGGGCGGACACGGATTTGCTCCGGCATTTTTGACGGTATCGACGACGAATGCGACGATATCATCTTCATTTATCGACGGAGAAAACATTTTTATCGCGCTCATATTTTCACTGCCGAAGCCTTTGGGAGCGACTTGAAAAGTGATCTTATCGCCGGGGACTAAATTCGTATGCAATATCGCCGGAGTATTATCGCCGGTATTTTCGCGCAAAAAGAGCGGATCGGAAACGACCGATTTGCGCAAGCAGCCGTCAAGATATGCTCTTGCAACGCCGTCGTTGACGGAGTCGCAAAGCGGACAGTCGAGTTTTACGTCGATGCCGACGTCGGCAAAAACGACCGCCATACCCGTGTCCTGGCAGATCGGGAGTTCTTTCTCTTTTGCACATTCAAGGTTTTTGCAGATAACGCCCAAAAGATTTTTAGAGAATGAGTCGCGTTCGGCGTCACGCGCTTGATAAATAAGGCTTTCGCAATCGGGCGGCAAAAGAGTGTTTGCTTTTATGAACAAATCTCTTATGCAGTCGGATATCTGTTCTTTTTTGATAATTCTCATAATACTCCTAAATACAAAAATATAGCAGATATCCGTAATACGGAAAACCGCTATATTTTATCAGTTCATAAGGTCGTTATAAAAGATTATTTCGTTAGGAAGCGAATAGCCGAGCTTTTCGCGGGCAAGACGAATAATGTAGTCTCTGTCAACGGGAGCTGACAGTTTTTCGTTGATTTCTTCAACCTTTAACGAGTAAATCTTGATCTGCCTTTCTATCTCTGCTTTGGTGTTTGAAAGGGCGTTGATCTTCACACGCAAATTGATGGTATTTGCGACGACGAAAACGAATAAGATCGCCAAAAACAGTTTTACGAAAAAGTTAGAATTTTTGCGCGACATCGCAATCCTCCTTTGCGTTATTCTTCCCGATTTTTATAACTCTTTTGCACAATAAGAATGAAAAAAGCAAGGTGCGTAATTCAGAAAAACATTCATCTGCTTTGTGTGAAATTTTACGTGCTATCGGCTTTATAAAGACATTATACAACAGTGAAAATAATGTGTCAATAGCATATAAGAGGCAAAAAAAGGCTGTGATGATAAACCTGCCGACGGTGAGATCGTATATTAAAAATCCCAAGATTTCGCCTATGATAATAAAGCTTCTTATTCTGCCGTCACAATAAAGATAGGCGATCGAAAAGACCGAAAAAGTGAAAATCAGCATATAGACAAAATCGCAAACAAACAAAAAGACAGACGAAGCGATTTTGGAAAAACGGCGTTTTTCAGATCTTTCTTTCGGCAAAAATGCGGCGATCTTCGATTCGATCTTATTGAAACAAGGCAGCGACGGCAAGACTATATTGCGGCATTTGAAGATCGCCCTTAAAATGCGAAACGCATCGTAAACGATGCCCAAAAAGGCGCCGATCGCCAAAGATATAAGAAATATTTTATAATCGCCGTTTGTATGCAGTACCATCAGCCGAAAAGACGCGACAAAAGACTTTCTTTGGCATTTTCTCTTTCGCCGAAATCAAGTGACGTTATTCTGCCGCTAACCTTCACTTTGCCGTTTTCGACATCCAAATTGCCCATGTGCAAGCCTTCGCCCAAGATCGTAAGCGTGCCGAAAGTTCCGTCAAGCGCGATTTGCGTGTCTCCGAAACTTATAAGCTCCGAAACGCCGTCAAGAGCCAGATTTTCGCCGTCATTCAGTATCAAAGAATAGTGCTTGTTTTCCGTTAGCGTCTTATCCATATATTTTACCTCAAAGATGATATTGGTATATTATATACGGATAATGGGAATTTATGAATTGTCGATGATCTCGTACATAAGAGCGGCATCTTCTTTGTGGATGGTCTCTTTTATGGACGTCACCTTGAAAGTCAACGTCTTTTGGCCGAACGTGACAGAAACGATATCGCCCAAAGACACCTCGTATGAAGCTCTTGCGGCCTTTCCGTTCACGCTGACGTGACCTCCGTCGCAGGCTTCATTTGCAACGGTCCTACGCTTGATTATTCTTGAAACCTTCAAATATTTGTCGAGTCTCATATATCCCTCCGAAAAAATAAGGCCGCATCATACGATGCGGCCATCATTCCCGTAATTATTTGTTTACGGATTCTTTAAGAGCCTTGCCTGCAGAAAATGCGGGATATTTGGATGCAGGGATCTTGATAGCCTTTTTGGTGGCGGGGTTGATACCGGTTCTTGCTTTTCTTGATTTAACTTCAAAAGTACCGAAACCGATGAGCTGTACTTTTTCACCCTTTACGAGTGATGCGGAAATTGCAGAGATAACTGCGGAAACAGCAGCTTCAGCGTCTTTCTTCTTGATATCAGCTTTGGTCGCTACTGCATCGATAAGTTGAGCCTTGTTCATTTGAAAAATCCTCACTATAAATAAAATTGATGGTTATGCTCCGGTCGCACAGAAAATATCAAATGCAAAGATTACATAAACCATAGACAGTATATCATTGAAAATGCCATAAATCAAGTGTTTTAGCGAAAAAACGGCAATAAAATCTCATATTTACCGAATTTTCACAGATAAGCGGAAAATGCAAACTCAAAACATTGAAATTTGATTTGTTTCTGACATACCGTCAAGGACTCCGTTTTCTGAAAGTATCTCGATAACAGCCTTTGTAAGACCTGCACGCTGGCGGAGTTCCTCAATGGAAAAAATATCCGAATCTTCGTTTCTTGCGTCGATGATCTTTTGAGCGGCAGTCGCGCCGAGGCCGGAAAGAGACGAAAACGGAAGCCTTATTTTCCCGTTTTCGGGCAAAAATGCAGTCGCGTCGGATTTTTGCAGGCTTACGGGCAGAAATTCGATTTTTCTTGCTACACATTCACGTGCGAGCTGCATTGCGAACAACGTATCGGCATCCTTTGCGGTCGCTTCATTTCCCTTTTTCTCAATTTCGTCAATGGTCGCATTTATGCTGCCCTTGCCCTTCATAACGGTCGCGGCATCAAATCCGCCCGGAGCGACAGTCAAAAATCCGGCATAAAATTCGATGGGATAATGGATCTTATACCATCCGAGACGTATTGCCGACATAACGTAAGCCGCCGCGTGTGCTTTCGGGAACATATATTTTATCTTGCGGCAGGAATCGATATACCATTCGGGTACGTCATGTTCGCGCATCGCTTCGACCATTTCATCGGGTATTGGCTTGCCCTTCTTGTTCTTGCGCACCATTTCCATTATCTTGAACGCCATACCCTTTTCAACGCCCTTGCGAATAAGATAAAGCATAATGCCGTCACGCGTACCGACGACTTCGGAAATCGTGCAAGTGCCTGCTTTTATAAGGTCCTGCGCATTGCCGAGCCAAACGTCCGTGCCGTGCGTAAGGCCCGATATCTGCATAAGATCGGCAAAGTTCTTGGGCTTTGCATCGGTCAAGACCTGTTGGATGAAACGGGTGCCGAATTCCGGCAGGCCGAGCGTTCCCAAAGTCATGCCGCCGACATCGGATGGAGATATGCCCAAAACGTCTATACCCTCAAAAAGTTTATAGACCTCGGGGGCATTCATCGGCACATCCAAAACGCTTGTGTTCGTATATTTTTCAAGCATGTGATATTTTGTCGGAATATCGTGGCCGAGTTCATCGAGCTTCAAAATTGTATCGTGCAGATGTGAGAACTGGAAGTGCGTCGTGACGATATCGGAAAGCGGATCGTCAGCCGGATGCTGCACGGGAGTAAAATCGTA
>JAGAFQ010000053.1 GCA_017612495.1 Clostridia bacterium | reverse complement strand
CTTCAAGACCTCGACTATGCGTTCGCCGAGAGCCAAGCGAGCCTTCGTATCGGCATCAAGATCGCTGCCGAACTGTGCAAATGCCTGAAGTTCGCGGTATTGCGAATATAAAAGTTTCAGTTCGCCCGAGACCTTTTTCATGGCTTTGAGCTGTGCCGAGCCGCCGACACGGCTGACCGAAATGCCGGGGTTTATCGCCGGCATAATGCCCGAATGAAAAAGCTCCGTTTCAAGGAATATCTGTCCGTCGGTGATCGAGATCACGTTTGTCGGGATATATGCCGAAACGTCGCCTGCCTGCGTTTCGATTATCGGCAAGGCGGTTATTGAGCCGCCGCCGAATTCGGGGGCGACACAAGCGGCGCGCTCCAAAAGGCGTGAATGTAAATAGAAAACGTCGCCGGGATATGCCTCTCTTCCGGGAGGACGGCGAATGAGCAAAGAAAGGGCGCGATATGCAACGGCGTGCTTTGAAAGATCGTCGTAGACGATCAAAACGTCGCGTCCCTGCTCTCTGAAATATTCAGCCATGGCGCAACCCGAATAGGGCGCTATATACTGCAAGGGCGCGCTGTCTGCGGCAGATGCCGAAACTACTATGGTATATTCCATAGCGCCGAAACGGCGAAGCTCGTTTACGAGCTGCACGACGGAGGTCGTCTTTTGACCTATCGCAACGTAAATGCAAATAACGTCCTTGCCCTTTTGGTTGATTATCGTATCAACGGCGATCTCGGTCTTGCCCGTCTGTCTGTCGCCGATGATGAGTTCTCTTTGTCCTCTGCCGATGGGTATCATACTGTCGATAGCCTTGATGCCCGTTTGAAGCGGCACCGAAACGCTCTTGCGTTCGATGATGCCGGGCGCCTCGTTTTCAATGGGGCGCGTCGATGAATATTCAATGGGACCTTTACCGTCGATCGGCATACCGAGGGCATCAACGACGCGGCCGAGCATTTTTTCGCCTACGGGGATCGATAAGACCTTGCCCGTGCGCGTGACCTTCGTTCCCTCGTGGATATCGTTTTTATCCGAAAGGATAGCGACTGAAACGGTTTCTTCTTCGAGGTTTTGAGCCATACCGAAGCTTCCGCCTTCAAATTCCAAAAGTTCGCTCGCCATACAAGAGCGAAGTCCGTAAACTCTTGCAATGCCGTCGCCGACCAAAACGACGGTTCCCGTTTCGGTCATCTCGACACGGGAGCGGTAATTCTTTATTTGTTCTTTTATGATATTGCTTATCTCGCTTGATGTGCCGCTCATTTATCGATCACTTCCTTAATTCTTGTCAGCTTTGTTTTAACGGTGCCGTCGATGACACATCCGTCCACTATGACCATAATGCCGCCTATAAGATCTTTATCGACTCTGTATTCGATCTCGACCTCTTTTTTCATGCGGCAGCAAAGGGCTGCTTTCAGCCTTTCTTTTTCGTCTGCCGTAAGTCCACGGGCGCTTATCACCGTAGCAAAAGCGGTCTTTGTATAGATCTGATAAAGTGCAGAATATTCCTTTGCTATCTCATCAAAATATCTCATCTTGCCGTTTTCGCAAAGTATCTTCAAAAGCGACAAACAATCGTCGTCGATAATGCCCGAAAAAGCCTTATCGAGGCACGCAAGTCTTTCTTCGACGGGAATGCCCGGCGAAGAAAGCAGATCGACGTATTCGGGGTTTTCTCTTAACTCCTTTGAAACACGCAACAACGAATCGGATATGCTCTTTTCGCTGCCGCGGTCCTTTGCTAAAGAAAACGCCGCAACGGCATATTCTTTACTCGTTTTATTTGTCATTGTCTGCCTCGATTTCATCAATAAACGAATCTATAAGATCCTTGTGATCTTCTTCATTTATCTCACGTCCGAGCACTTTTTCGGCAATAGCGGCAGATACATCGGCAATTTCGCTCTTTATATCGGCGCTCGCCTTTTTGCGTTCGATCTCAATGGAAGCATTGGCAGAACGAATGAGCGCATCGGCATTTTCTTTGGCATCGAGAATTATTCCGTCACTCTGCTTTTGAGCTTTCTCTTTTGCCGCATCAATTATCTTTTGCGCCTCATTCTCGGCATTGTCGCATTTTTCCTGCCACAACGTCTTTGCCGCGTCAGCCTCTTTTTGGGTGTTCCGGGCATTTTCATATTGTTTGTCAATGTCGTTTTTCCGCTCGTCCATAACCTTTTTTACGGGGTTATAGAACACCTTGCGCAAAACGAAAAACATAATGAGAAGATTGCAAAGAGCAATTAAGATATTCCAAAAGTTTATTGAAATAATATCAAGTGCTTCTTCTGTAAACATTTTTATCTCCCGATAAAATTATCTGCCCAAAGCATTCATAAGGATATTTACAAAACTGCCGGGTGCAACGAAGATGAGCAAAATAGCAACAAAGAGCGCATAGATACCGGTCGTTTCGGCAAGGGCGCAACCGATGATCATAGTGCTTGTGACGGCGCTCTTCGCCTCGGGCTGACGTCCGACTGCCTCGCAGGATTTTGCAACGGCTCCGCCTTCACCGAGCGCAGGGCCGATGCCGGTAAGTGCCGCGATGGCGGCGCCGAGTGCGCAGCAGCTGAGAATGATCGCAATAGAAATTTCCAACATGATTTTTTCCTCCGTGATATATATAAAATAATTATTTACTGTTTTGTGAGGCGGCAAGTTTTAATTTTGCCTCTCTTTTTGCCCTGCGTTTTTCAAAGCCGTCGGCATCGAATGCGCTCGAAATGTTGAGCATCGCAAGCATCGAAAAGATGAATGCCTGCAAGCAGCCGCTGAACAGATCAAAATACAGCGACAAAAATGCGGGGATGCCGATCTGGAAAAACGGTATTTCGGATAAGATGCCGGGCAATGCACCGAAAACGGTTTTTGAAACGTATGCCGTAAATGCGGCGATGAGCGCACCGATGATGGAACCGGAAAGCACGTTTCCGAAATGACGCAAAGTCATTGCAAACGGTGTTGCCACTTCGCCTATCAGGTTAAGGGGAGCAAGCGGCGGCAAAGGCTCGAGAAAGCTTTTGATAAAGCCCCATGGACCGCATTTGAAACGGTAATATTCTATAAACAAGATCACGGTGAGCGCCCAGCCCGCAATGGTATTGACATCACAGGTCGGCGGATAGATGCCGATGAGTGTCAAAAGGCTCGAAACGGCGGAGAGCGACAATATCGCCATTATGAAAGGCACCAAGTTCATAAAGCTCTGCCCCATATTTTCGCCGACAAGTCCCTCGACCTTGCTTACCGCCCATTCGGCGATAAACTGCCTTTTGGTATTGGGTATCTTTGATATGCCGTGCGTCAAAAACAGCGCCATACCCAGAATAAAGAGCATTGCCACAAGCGAATTTATCTGCGTTTCGGTAATGACGATGCCGCCGAGGATGAAAGGAGCTTTGAAAAATATCCGCGCACCGTGGATGGATATCCCGCTTTCGGCGGGATTGGTGAATATTTTAAGCGCCATGCCGAACAAAAGCGGCAGTATCGCTATTGATAAATACAGTATATCGACTATGATAAAGCCGGGTTTTCGTTTGGTCACAGAGCCATCTCCTTTCAGATTATATTTTTAATGCTTTTATTGTTTTTTCTTGTTGAAAACGGGCAAAAGCATTATTGCCAGCCTTACGAACAAAAGAGGAATCATTACGGCATAAAGATTGAAAAACGGCAATATCGCGCCGAGGGCAAGTCCCAAAAAGAGCGCCGCGGTGCGAAACATTTGCGATGCCTGCATAAGTTTTTGCGCGCCGCCTTCGCTTTCAAGCGATTTTGTCACGGTGACGCAGAGAAGCAAAAAGTTTCCCATTTCCAAAAAGACGCCGAAAATGTTGCCGAGCAAAACGGTGTAATCCCAAAAACGCAAAAGCGCGAAAACGATCTCCATGATCACGCTGAAAATCAGAGACAATGCGCCGATTATTACTATCATGCGTTTGACGTCAGCCTCGAATTTCAAAGCTATCACCTCCGTTTTCAAAATTAAAACATTCTGCCGCATTATACTATATAATAATACTATAATACTATTACTGACTTGTGTCAATAATTATCGCCTTATTTCAATAAAAAAATCCGATTTTTCAATCGGATCTTTTCTTGTTTTTCAGTTTGTCAAAAAGTGAGTTTATGCGTTTTTTTGCTTGCTCTGTCAGTTCCCTTTCAGCCTTTATGTCAAAAAGAGTGCCGTCTTTTTCTTCACAAGAGATCTTGTCGCCCTCGCAAACGGAAAACGGAATTTCATCGAGCGCGATCACGATTTCAGATAACGCTTCATCGTCTGGGACAAGCCTTGCCTTGCCGCATTCTGTCGAATCAACGGTATAGATCATACGTTCACCTCCGATAATATAATACTATCACACAAATATTTGACTGTCAAATCGCGATTTTTTCAAAAATAAGTTTCCTTTTTTCGCAAAGTATGATAAAATAATATAGTAATTTTTCAAAGTGAGGGGTCATTATGGATGCGGTTTTAGAAGAAATACTGTCTTTAAGAGAAAAAATAAAATACAACTCCGAGCTTTATTACGTCAAAGATGCGCCCGTGATAACCGACTATGAATACGATATGATGTTCTATCGCTTAAAGGCGCTTGAAGACGAGCATCCCGAATATTATGACATAGAATCTCCCACTAACCGTGTCGGCGGACGCGCTCTTGAAAAGTTTGAAAAGGTCACTCACCGCGTCAAAATGGGAAGTCTGCGCGACGTGTTCTCGCACGATGAATTGCGCGAATTTTTGTCAAAAACGCGCGAAGTCCTTTCGCAAAACGGCATATCTCCCTCTTATTCGGTCGAGTGTAAAATAGACGGTCTTTCGGCATCCATAACATACGAAAACGGCGTTTTCGTATCGGGCGCCACAAGAGGTGACGGCATCGTAGGCGAAGACGTCAGCGAAAACTTGAAGACCATTCGCTCAATACCTTTGAAATTGAATGAAAATGTCCCGTATCTCACCGTAAGAGGCGAGGTGTTCATGCCCAAACGCAGTTTTGCAAAACTCAATGAAAGTGCCGAAGCGGAGGGCAAAAAGACTTTTGCCAACCCCAGAAACGCGGCGGCAGGATCACTGCGCCAGCTCGATTCAAAAATCACGGCAAAAAGAAATCTCGATATATTCATTTTCAATATCCAAGAGGCAAACGGAATAGAGTTCAAATCTCACACAGAAGCGCTTGACAAAATGAAAGCGCTCGGCTTTTCGGTGATACCGATGCGCTTTTTTGAAAGCGACGACGAAAAGATCATCGAAGACGTTGAGAAGATCAACGCCGCAAGAAAAGATCTGCCCTACGACATTGACGGAGTCGTCATAAAACTCGACGATCTGTCGGCAAGAACGATTTGCGGCGAGACGGCGAACGTGCCGAAGTGGGCGGTAGCATATAAATTTCCGCCCGAGATCAAAGCAACAAAATTAAACGATATCACCGTTGCGGTCGGCAGAACGGGAGTTTTGACTCCGACGGCGGTCTTTGACCCCGTATCTTTGGCAGGAACGACCGTTTGCCGCGCAACGCTGCACAATCTTGACTTTATAAGAGAGCGCGATATAAGAATAGGCGACACCGTCTTCGTTCAAAAAGCGGGCGATATCATTCCCGAAATATTGAAGCCGGATCTTTCAAAACGCAACGGCAGCGAACGCATTTTTGAAATGCCGACAGTCTGTCCGTTTTGCGGTGAAAAGATCTATAAATCCGAAGATGAAGCGGCGCAAAGATGTACCAACGCCGCCTGCCCCGCACAGCTCAGCCGCACCATTGAGCATTTTGCCTCACGCGATGCCATGAACATCGACGGTCTGGGCGAGGCGCTTGTCGATATGCTAATCGGCAGCGGCTTGATAAAAACTCCTGCCGACTTATACACTCTCAAAGCCGAAGACATAGAAAAGCTTGACAGAATGGGTAAAAAATCGGCTGAAAATCTGATAAACGCCATTGAAAATTCAAAGTCGGCGGGACTTGCAAAGCTCATCTTCGCGCTCGGCATAAGAGAGGTCGGTCAAAAGGCGTCGTCGGTCCTGGCAAATGAATTTATGAGCATGGATAATCTCATCGCCGCCGATGCGGAGCGTCTTTCAAGCATACGCGATATAGGTCCCGTCACGGCGAAATATATAGTGAATTTCTTCTCGCATCCCTCTTCTTTGTCGCTCATTGAAAAACTCAAAGAGGCGGGGATTTCAATGGAACAAACGATAACGAAAATCGGCGATCTGCTCGATGGTAAGACCTTTGTTTTGACGGGAACTTTGCCCTCGATGACAAGAGATGAAGCAAGCGATATCATTATATCTCTCGGCGGAAAAGTATCTTCTTCGGTATCTAAAAAGACCGATTTTGTGCTTGCCGGAGAAGCGGCAGGCTCAAAGCTTGCAAAAGCGGAGGCTCTCGGGGTGAAGATCATCGGTGAAGAAGAGTTTTTTGAAATGACGAACACAAAGAGGTAACGCAATGTTTATCGACAACGAAAAAATTTATATAAAAGCCGGTGACGGCGGTAACGGCTGCGTTTCTTTCCACCGTGAAAAATATGTCGCAAGGGGCGGTCCCGACGGAGGCGACGGAGGCAACGGCGGCAACATCGCTTTCGTCGTTGACAAAGGCGTAAACACCCTTTTGAACTTCAAATACCGCAGAAAATTCATAGCGCAAAACGGCGATGACGGCAAAAACTCGAAGTTCCACGGCAAAACGGCAGACGATTTGGAAATTGCCGTGCCCGAGGGCACCGTCATACGCGATGCCGAAAGCGGCAAAGTTATGATGGATATGAGCACCACAGACCGCTATATCTGCTGCAAAGGCGGCAGAGGCGGTTTCGGCAATCAGCATTTTGCCACGTCGACAAGACAGGTGCCGCGCTTTGCCAAGAACGGCACAAAGGGTCAGGAACGCGAGGTCATTCTGGAACTCAAAATGATTGCAGACGTAGGTCTTGTCGGTTTTCCCAACGTCGGAAAATCGACTCTCCTTTCAGTAATCAGCTCCGCAAAGCCGAAGATCGCCGACTATCATTTCACCACACTATCCCCAAATTTGGGAGTCGTTTCGGTCGGTGACGGCGCAGGTTTTGTCGCGGCAGACATACCGGGACTTATAGAGGGCGCAAGCGACGGTTTGGGGCTCGGCCACGAGTTCTTGCGTCACGTTGACCGCTGCCGTATGCTCATTCACGTCGTTGACGTTTCGGGCAGTGAGGGACGCGATCCCATATCGGATATAAAGCTTATCAACTCGGAGCTTGAAAAATACTCGCCAACGCTTGCAAAACGTCCGCAGATCGTCGCGGCAAACAAGCTCGATCTGCTCCCCGAGAATGCCGATCTGTCTGAATTTGAAGCTTATGTAAAATCGCTCGGCTGCAAGCTCATCTACATAAGCGCGCCGATAGCCGAAAACACAGACAAGCTCGTTTCTATGACCTATCAGATGTTAAAAGATCTGCCTCCCGTCGCCGTTTATGAAACGGAATACGTCGAAAAGGAAAGAACGATGGCAAGCCGTGATATAACCGTGACTAAGGAAAACGGCGTATATTACGTTGAGGGCGAATATCTTTTCAACCTTATGGGCTCGATAAACTTTGACGACAGAGAATCGGTCATGTATTTTCAAAAAACTCTGCGCCGCGAGGGCATCATCGATAAGATGAGAGATGCCGGCATCAAGGACGGCGACACCGTATCTCTTTATGAGTTCGAATTTGAATTTCAAGAATAAAAAAAACACTGCTTTGCTTCGGCGCGTGCTGATAAGGATGTTTTTTGAAACATTGCCGTCATGCGCCGAAAATGAAGACTCCCTATGGGGCTAATGAAGAAATGAAGACGCTTCGCGGGTGGAGGAATGAAAATGGGAGAACGAAAAAAAATGAGGGCGTCTTCGCTTCATTAGTGAGCGAAGTAAGCGACTTCATTAACGAGCGAAGCAAGCGACTTCATTAGCGTCAGCGACTTCATTCGGAAAATATAGATATTTTCCCTGCTTGCAACGGTATGAGACGCGCAATAAAGAAAACCTGCTGAAAAGGATTTTCAAGTTCCTTCTCAGCAGGTACTTTTTTATGCAAATACTTCCTTATCCGCCCGTGGCATTTGCAAAGCAGTGTTTTTATATCAGTTATTGCCGTTACCGTTATCGTTATCGTTATTATCGCCGTTATTCTTATCATCGTCATCCTTGATGATATAGACGTTTTCGGGATGCATTGAGCGATAGCGGCGCTTTTCAGCCTCGTCGCGCTTTTTGCGTTCTTCTTCGTCACGGCGGCGGTTTTCTTCGTCAAGCTCCGCTTTTCTCTTGTTTTCTTCTTCGCTCTTGCGGTGCTTTTCGGTATAGATCGCTTCAAGCTCTTCTACAGTAGGTTCGCCGTTCATAACAAGCTCGAACTGCTCGTCATCCATCGTTTCGTGGGTGACAAGATATTCAGCGACAAATTTGAGTTTTTCCATATTGTCGCGCAAGATCTTTTCTGCGGTGGCATAGCCCTCGTCGACGATTTTCTTGATCTCACAATCGATCTTTGCCGCCGTTTCTTCGGAGAAGTTGCGGGTGTTGTTGAAATCTCTGCCGAGGAAGACCTCGTCATCGGAATGTTCTCCGCCCCAAAGGATGGGACCGAGTTCATCGCTCATACCGAGTCTTGTTACCATTTGACGTGCGATAGACGTAGCGCGCTGGATGTCATTCGATGCTCCGCCTGAAATATCGTCAAAGACGATCTTTTCGGCGACACGTCCGCCG
>JAGAFQ010000052.1 GCA_017612495.1 Clostridia bacterium | reverse complement strand
TTTCAAAATGCTTTTAAACTATTTCATCCAATATTGGGGACACATAGTCGGAGTCAAGATGCAGGCGGATATGCGCAGAGATATTTTCTCGCATCTTCAAAAGATGCCCTGCACTTATTTTGACAACAATAAAACGGGAACGATAATGTCCCGCATAACCAACGACCTTTTTGAAGTTTCAGAACTTGCGCACCACGGTCCCGAAGATCTTTTTCTTTCGGTCGTTTTGTTCATTTGCTCCTTCATTTTGATGGTCAGAATACACCTCTATCTCACGCTTATCGTCTTTATATTCATTCCCGTCATGATAGCATTTTCGGCGAAAAAGCGCCTTAAAATGAGCGCCGCATTCACCAAAACACGAGTGGAACTCGGCGAGATAAACGCAAATCTCGAAAACAGCATTTCGGGCATTCGCGTTTCAAAAGCATATACGTCTCAAAAGAGCGAAGATGCAAATTTCAACGAGGGCAACAAGCGTCTCGTTTCGGCAAGAGCCGCCGCTTATAAAACGATGGCGGAATTTCATTCGGGCAATCAATTTTTCACCGATGCGATCAACGTTTGCGTGCTTTTGGCAGGCGGCATCTTCTTATATCTTAGGCAGATCAATTACGGCGATTTCACCGCCTTTTTACTGTTCATCAACATCTTTATGAACCCCGTAAAAAGAATGATAGGCTTTATCGAACAGCTGCAAGACGGTATGAGCGGTTTTGAAAGATTTGTTGAGATAATGGATATGCCCGAAGAAGAGGATCTGCCCGAAGCGCACGACGTTCAAAGCGTTATGGGCGATATCGAATTCGACAACGTTTCATTCTCTTATGAATCAAATGAGGTCTTAAAGGACGTTTCATTCAAGGTCGAAGCCGGCAAAACGCTTGCGCTCGTTGGCCCGTCGGGTGCCGGAAAAACGACCATCTGCAATCTGATACCGCGCTTTTATGAGATCTCAAACGGCAAAATTTCGGTCGACGGCGAGAATATTATGAATATCCGACGCGAAAGTCTGCGCTCACACATCGGCATCGTCGCGCAGGACGTTTTTCTCTTCAACACGACCGTTTATGACAATATCGCATACGGAAAACCCGATGCCGACAGAAATGAGGTCATCGAGGCGGCGAAAAAGGCGAAGATAGATGACTTTATAGAATCATTGCCGAACGGTTACGATACGATAGTCGGTGAAAGAGGCGTCAAACTTTCCGGCGGACAAAAACAGCGCATATCGATAGCGCGTATGTTCTTGAAAGATCCGTCAATACTTATCCTAGATGAGGCTACATCCGCTCTTGACAACACGACGGAAGCGGATATCCAGAAGAGCCTCGAAGAGCTTTGCAGCGGAAGAACGACCATCGTTGTTGCCCACCGTCTTTCGACGATAAGAAATGCCGACAAGATACTCGTTATAAATGACAAAGGTATCTGCGAAGAAGGCTCACACAATGAACTTATGGCAAAAGACGGTGAATATGCGCGACTTTACAATGCACAGTTCAAACTTGTATCATAAATGTAAATATTGCACATAAATTCTCACATTTTTGTTGCAATACATCTTGTGTTTTGGTATAATAATATAAGCGGGATGCGAAATAAGACCATACCAGCCGGGGAGATAGCGGTGCCCTGCACCCACAATCCGCTACAGTGGGGGTGGTTTCTTATTTTGAGGCTGTTTTCCGTATGGCAGCCGTTTGGCATACTGTGTTGATAAACGGGTCTTGCGCAATCAAATGTCGTGAACCATGTCAGGTGGGGAACCAAGCAGCATTAAGCGATTTCTTTGGTGTGCCGCAGGGCAGCCTGTTTTGAGCAGTTGCCTTTCAAAGCGCGTATGGGAATTCAGACGATTATAAGTGTATGGTCTTATTTTGCATCCCGATATCATTACGAGAGGAGTTTTGTCCGTGTATCAGGCACTATACAGAAAGTGGCGGCCCAAAACCTTTTCAGACGTTTACGGTCAGTCACACATAACCGATATTCTGCAATCAGAAATAGCAAACGGTCAGATCAGCCACGCATATCTGTTTTACGGCACGCGCGGTACGGGCAAAACGACCTGTGCAAAGATACTTGCAAAAGCAG
Source organism: Clostridia bacterium (assembly GCA_017612495.1). Classification (GTDB taxonomy): domain Bacteria; phylum Bacillota; class Clostridia; order Oscillospirales; family CAG-272; genus RGIG8399. Next base: position 1,331 of record JAGAFQ010000052.1, on the reverse strand, counting down.
TAAACTGCGAGCATCCCGTAAACGGTAATCCCTGCGGTGAGTGCGCGGCCTGCAAACTTATCGAAAGCGGACTTTCGACAGATGTGATCGAGATAGACGCAGCGACGAACAACGGTGTTGACAACGTAAGAAACATAAGAGACGACGTCGCATTTCTGCCGACTGAACTTAAATACCGTGTACTTATCATCGATGAAGTGCATATGATGACCGTTTCGGCATTCAATGCTCTTTTGAAAACGCTTGAAGAACCGCCGAAGCACATGATATTCATACTCGCAACGACAGAAAAACATAAGATACCCGCAACGATCATTTCGCGCTGTCAGCGCTTTGATTTTCACAGAATAGATACAGCCGATATCGTTGCAAGGCTCCGCCTCGTTGCCGATTCAGAAAAGATAGATATTGATGACGATGCGCTTTCACTTATTGCCCGAATGGCTGACGGCGCTATGCGCGATGCTCTCGGCCTTCTTGAAGTCTGCAAAGGACAGGACACAAAGACAGACGCCGCAAAAGCGGCGAAACTCATCGGCGTTTCAGACGATGAGATCCTGTTCTCGGTAGCAAATGCCGTTTTGACGGCAGACTATGACAAGATCTATGATATATGCGCAGACGTTTATAAAAACGGCGATATCGCAACGTTTATCTCGGATCTCGTTCGCTTATGGCGAAATATGACCGTGTGCTGTACCCTCAAAAATGCCGAGAGATATCTTGATTGCGATAAAAAGTATTTTAATATTACAAGCGATATAGCCGCAAAACTCGGCAAGTCAAATCTTGTATATCAGCTGAACATCCTCGAAAATCTCAATACCAACGTCAAAAACAGCAAAGATAACGGCAAAATATCCCTTGAGACCTCTTTGATCAAGATGTGCGACAAGCGCCTTGACACCGATACCGCATCTTTGATTGCACGAATAAACGAACTCGAAGAAAAAATATTCTTATTGTCAAACGGCGCCGCGATAAAAGCCGATGACGCAAAGCCGAAAACGGCACCGACTGTCACGAAAAAAGAAGAAAAGCCTTCCGAAAAGCAGACTGAAAAGCCGATCGAAGAAAACAAAAATACCGCAACAAACGACGCCGATACTTTTATCAAGCTTTCGTCTTGGGCGGATATAGTTGACAGGCTTATCAAGAAAGACGCTTCCCTTGCCGCATTTTTAGATACCTACACGGCTTATATTTCAAAAGACGGCAAAAAGGTCAGACTTTTCTCACCCGATTCCTTCTCAATAAATCTTATCGGCGATGAGAACATCGAAATGATCGCCACTGCCATCGGAGTTGAAACACAAAATCCCATTTCTCCG
>JAGAFQ010000051.1 GCA_017612495.1 Clostridia bacterium | reverse complement strand
GTTGGAACATCTTTTATCTTCATTCCCGTCAAATCTTCGAGGTGCTTGTAGAGCGTGGGGACAACGTGTCCGAGCTCGTCGAGCTTGAGTATGGTATCATGCAGGGAGTTGAATGTGAAGTGGGTGGTGATAATCTCCGAATCCGCGGTATCTGCGGGGTGCTGAACAGGCGTGAAGTCGTACACCTCGTAATCCGAGGGCACAACGACCATTCCGCCCGGGTGCTGACCCGTCGTGCGCTTGACACCGACGCAGGAATTGACAAGTCTTTGTATTTCTGCGCGGTTGACGCTCATACCCTTGCTTTCAACATACTTTTTGACAAAACCGTATGCGGTCTTGTCAGCCATCGTGCTGATGGTTCCCGCCTTGAAAACGTTATCGGCGCCGAAAAGTTCTTCGGTATATTTGTGTACCTTTGCCTGGACGTCGCCGGAAAAGTTTAGGTCTATATCGGGCGATTTGTCTCCCTTGAAGCCCAAAAAGGTTTCAAACGGGATATCGTGACCGTCGCAGATCATCTTTTCACCGCAATCGGGACACTTCTTATCGGGCAAGTCAAAGCCGCTGCCGACAGTGCCGTCGGTTATGAATTCGGAATGGCGGCATTTTGGGCAGCGATAGTGCGGCGGCAAGGGGTTTACCTCCGATATACCTGCCATTGTGGCGACGAACGATGAGCCGACGGAGCCGCGCGAGCCGACAAGATAACCGTTTTTCTCACTGAAAGAAACAAGCTTTTGAGCTATCATATAGAGCACGGCAAAGCCGTTTGAAATTATCGAATCAAGTTCCCTTTTTAAGCGGCTTTCGACGATCTCGGGCAGATCTTCGCCGTACCAATCGTGGGCGCGTGCCCAGCACATCGACTGCAAATCTTCTTCGGCGCCCTCCATTTTAGGCGTATAAGTGCCGTCGGGGATAGGCTGTATTTTCTCTATCATATCGGCAATCTTGTTTGTATTTTCTACGACAACCTCATAGGCAGTCTCTTCTCCGAGATAAGAAAATTCCTCAAGCATCTCGTCGGTCGTGCGCATATAAAGACCCGATTCGGCGTCGGCATCGGGGAATTTCATTCCCGAAAGCATGACGCGGCGCACGATGTCGTCTTCTTTATTCATATAGTGCGCATCACAGGTGGCAACAACGGGCTTTGAAAGCTTTTTGCCGAGCGCGACGATCTTGCGGTTGATGTTGCGAAGTTCCTCTTCGCTTGCGACCTTGCCGTTATCGACCAAAAAGCGGTTGTTTGAAAGCGGCATTATTTCCAAATAGTCATAAAATGAGGCTATCTGTTCAATGTCGCTCTCGGGTCTGTTGTCTAAAATAGCTCTGAAAAGCTCGCCTGCTTCACACGCCGAGCCGACAATGATCCCCTCTCGGTATCTTGTCAAAAGGTTTTTCGGTATTCTCGGGTGCGAACGGTAATAATCAAGATAGCTTGCCGATACGATCTTATAAAGATTTTTAAGTCCCGTTTTGTTTTGTGCAAGCAAAACGATATGATAGGTCGACAAACGAAGCGGATCGGCTTTTTCGCTCATGGTCTTGACCATTTGCTCAATATCGCCGACACCCTCCGAACGAAGCTTGTCTGTCAGCTTAAAAAATATCTGCGCAAGCATCGCGGCATCGTCGCTGGCTCTGTGATGATTGAAGTCGCCGAGCTTGAAATATTTGGCGAGCGTGTCAAGCTTATGCTTGCCGAGTTCGGGTACCAAATATTTTGACATCGAAAGCGTGTCAAGATATGTATTTGAAAAATCGATTCCCAGATCTTCCGCCGCTTTTCTGATAAATCCCGTATCGAAGTTGGCATTATGCGCGACTAAAATACGGTCTTTTGCGAACTCGAAAAATTGCGGCAGCACCTCGGCGATGGTCGGGGCGTCCTTTACGGTCTCGTCGGAAATTCCCGTTATTTCGGTTATCTCCTTGGGAATGGGCATCTCGGGGTTGATGAGCATATTGAATTCTTCAAGCATTTTGCCGTCTTTTACGTTGACGGCGCCGATCTCGGTTATTTTGCAAGAAGAGGCGTCAAGTCCGGTTGTTTCGATATCAAAGACGCAGAATTCCGCATCGAAAGTCGCGTTTTTGTCGCCGAAGACAGCCTTTGCGGTATCATCGACAAAATAGCCCTCCATACCGTATAAAAGCTTGAAATCGCGCGCTTTTGCGGCGCCCATGGCAAGAGGAAACGACTGAACGTTGCCGTGATCGGTTATCGCAAGAGCGGGATGTCCCCAATCGGCGGCGGTGTTTACTGCCTCTTCGGGTGTCGTTATTGCATCCATAGCGCTCATATTGGTGTGAAAATGGAGCTCTACGCGCTTTTTGGCGGCATTATCGACTCTCGGTACGAGTTTGATCTTATATATGCTCTTGGGGTCAAAATAGATATCTCCCGTCGTGCCGTCTTTCATTCTTTCAAGGCGGGTCGAGCCGAACACGGCAACTGCCATACCGTTTTTGAAATTATCTTCAACAGTCGCGTCATCGGCACTGAGATAGAGTTTCAAATTGATCGAAGCATCTTTATCGCTTATCGCGATCGTATAAGACACTTTACCGGAGCGAGAGGGGTTTGATGCTATGTCGACAACACGTCCGAGCACTACCGTTCTGATATTCTGTTTATAAAGACCACGGATAGGTATCGGCTCTTCGATAGAAAAATCTTCGCCGTAAATAAGCGTAGGCTCGCCGACGTCGAATTTCAGAAAGCCGATATTATAAACGCTTATTCCGTCAAAAGTGTTCGTAACGTCGCCCGAATAGAGCGTCGTGACTTTTTTGAGTTCGATCTTCTCTTCTTCATCGCCGTCAGTTTCTTCGCTCTGCGATCTCTGCTTTGCATATTCCGTCTCTTGACTGATGATGGCATTAAGCCTTTCTTTATTGTGCTCTTCAAAGTCAAATGAATATTCGGAATTTCGGATTATATTCACCGTTACATCGATACCGAATTCACGGCGGATGATGTCGGAAATGACACGGTTTGTTTCAGCCTTATACATAAGCTCAATTCCGCCGTTTGTAACACTTGTGGTGATATTAAGAATGTTATCGTGCAGACTCGCCGAATATTCGCAAAAAAAGCCGCGTGTTATCGCGCCGACGTATTTTGCCTCGTCGAGCACTTCGGGCACATAATCTTCAGAAAACAAAGCACTGTCATAATGCGGAAAAATGCGCAAAGATTTCAGCTCATAAGCCTTGGCTATATGTGCTTCAAGTGCGCGCAGTTTATTCTTTTCGATAAGAGAAGCAAAATCCGCCTCGGTATGGACGATCCTCGCTTCTTTATCATAACGGGTAGACGTGACGACGCCCATATCGAGTATGGCTCTTTCGTCAAGCTCGGCCTCGTATTTTTGAAATAATTCTGACAGTGTTTTCATTTGCAATTCCTTACTTTATGAGTTTTTCCGTTTCCGAAATCAAAGCATCAAGCGCAAAATCTGCGGGAACCTTGCCGATTATCTCGCCTTTCTTGAAAAGAAGATATTCGCCAATTCCGCCCGCGATGCCGATATCGGCTTGACTTGCTTCACCGGGGCCGTTCACGGCACAGCCCATAATGGCGACTGTTATGTGTTTATCGGTCTTCAGATTTTCGGCATATTTTTCAAATTGACTTTCAAGAGCGAAAAGGTCGATCTTCGTCCTGCCGCAAGTCGGACAGGATATGATGTTGATGCCGCTTTTGGCAAAGCCCAAAGATTTGAGTATATCCTTTGCGCATTTGATCTCTTTTTCGGGATCGGCAGTCAAAGATACTCTTAACGTATCGCCGATGCCGTTCATCAAAAGCGAACCCAATACAGCCGACGCCTTTAAGGTGCCGTTCTTTTCGCCGCCGCCCTCGGTAATGCCGATGTGCAAAGGATAATCGCACATATCCGAAAGCAGTTCGTTTGCCTTTATGACGTTGTAGACCGATGATGACTTGACAGAAATGACGATATCGGTAAAATCGAGCTCTTCAAGGATCTTGACGTGTCCCATCGCGCTTTTCGCAAGCGCTTTCGGTGTCGGCGCGCCGAATTCGGCTAAAATTTCCTTTTCGAGAGAGCCGCCGTTGACACCGATCCTTATGGGTATCTTCTTTTCGCGGCAGGCATTGACGACGGCGCGCACGCGATCTTTATCTCCGATATTGCCGGGGTTTATTCTGATCTTGTCAACTCCGCACGCGGCGCATTCGAGCGCTATGCGGTAATCAAAATGTATATCGGCAACAAGCGGTATTTTAACGTCGGGATTTTCTCTGACCTTTCCGATAACGTGCGCCGACTCCATATCGGGGGCTGTGAGCCTTACGATATCGCAGCCGGCGTTTTGAAGGGACAAGACTTGATTCAAAGTTGCCAAAAGGTCGTGCGGATCGGTGTTCGTCATCGACTGTATTGCAATATTACTGTCTCCGCCGATATACGTATTGCCGACCTTCAGCTTTTTTGTTTTCTTTCTGAAATCATTATAATTCAACGTGTGTTCCATAAATCACCCATACCCGTCATCTGAAAATATTGACGATATCCTTAAACGAGATCAAAGCCATAAACGCAAGCAAAATCACTATGCCGGCAAAATGAATATATCCCTCGATGTTTTTATCTATGGGCTTTCGGAATATAAGCTCGATCAGCATAAAAAACAGTCTGCCGCCGTCAAGCGCCGGAAGCGGCAATAGATTGAATATCCCGAGATTCATCGAGATAAGCACGAGCAAATTCAAAAACTGCGTTGAGCCGGATTTTGCGGCGGTGCTGATAGCCTCGGTAACACCGACAGGACCGCTCATGGCTTCAATGCCGTATCTGCCGGTTATCAAATCGATCAGTGATTCCCATATCATCGTGATCGAATTGCATGATCTGTAAAATGCGTGTTTTATAACGTTCGGGACGTTTTTCTCTTCGGCATATACGATAAAATCGGGCAAGCCGAAAGCAACGCCCTTTTCTGTCTGTATGCCGAAAGTCACGTTTTTCAGCAAAACTGTATTGCCGTTTCTCAAAACCAAAACGGAAACGGGTTTTGTGCCGTCGTGCGTCACGGCATAGGAAAGATCGTAGCCCGTGTGTATCTTTCTGCCGTCAAATTTAAGGATACGGTCGTTGACCATAAGACCCGTTGACTGCGACACGGCATTTTCGTCAAACGAATATATCACGTTTGAAGCAAGGCCTTTGCTCGATATAACGATAAAAGTCATAACGATTATTCCGAAAACGATGTTCATAAAAGCGCCTGCGGCGGTTATGATCATACGTTTCCAAACGGCTTTGTTGTTAAATGCGTTCGGGTCGTCGCTTTCTTCATCTTCCCCCGCCATTCTGACGTATCCGCCTATCGGCAAAAGCCGCACGGCATACATTGTGCCGGATCTTTTCGAGGTATGAGAAAAAAGCTTCGGTCCCATGCCTATTGAAAATTCCAAAACGGTGACACCGAAGATCCGCGCGGCGACAAAGTGACCCGCCTCGTGGATCAAAATCAGTATGCAAAATGCCGCAAGGGCCAAAAGAATATAAAGAATGGGCATAAATCTCTCCTGTGTTACTTTGAAAAATGCTCGAAAATAAGTCTTCTCGCTTCGAAATCGGCAAAAAGGATATCGCTCATTGTCAGTTCCTTTGACAAATCGATGTTTTTGTAATTCATCGTGATATCGCAAACGCTGTCGAATATGTCGAGAAAACGGATCTTATTATCCAGAAAAAGTGAGACTGCGGCTTCATTCGCGGCATTCATAACGGTCGGTATTACACCTCCGCATTTGCCGGCATATCTTGCCAAATCGAGAAGCTTGAAAGTCTTTGTATCGGGTTTGTAAAAGCTCAAATTCGCGACCTTTGAAAAATCAAGTTCTTCGGTTATTCCCGGATATCTTTCGGGATAGGTCAAAGCATATTGTATACAGAAATGCATATCCGGTACGCTCATCTGCGCAATAACGGCGTTGTCATTATATTCGACCATCGAGTGTATTATACTCTCACGGTGTATAACTACGTCGATATTATCGATATCCATATCAAAAAGCCATGCGGCCTCAAGTATCTCAAGACCTTTATTCATAAGAGACGAGCTGTCTACCGATATTTTTCTGCCCATATTCCATTTGGGATGCACAACGGCTTCGGTGGGAGTGATGTTTTCGAGATCTTCTCTTATTTTTCCGAAATACGAGCCGCCGGAGCAAGTCAGAATGAGCTTTTTTACCTCGCTCTTTCTGCCGTTGCAAAGGCACTGGTGAATGGCGCAATGCTCGCTGTCAACGGGTATTATCGAAACGCGGTTCTTCTTCGCCTCGGCAGTAACTATCTTGCCTGCGGCTACAAGCGTTTCTTTATTTGCAAGTGCTACCGTCTTTTTTGACTTGATAGCGCAAAGCGTCGGTTCAAGGCCCGCCATGCCCATTACGGCATTCAAAAAGATATCTGCCTTGGTTTCAGAAGCGGCAAGGCATACGCCCTCTTTGCCCGATACTATTTTCGTTTCGGTATCGGCAACGAGCGTTTTCAGTTCCTTTGCCGCCGATTCGTCAAAGACGGCGCAAACTCTCGGCTTGAACTCTCTTATTTGATTTTCGAGTATTTTGACCGAACGTGCGGCGCAGATGGTGTCAACGGGGATCTTGTGAAATCTCGCAACGTCAAGCGCTTGCGTGCCTATCGAACCCGTTGAGCCGAAAACGGCTATTGAAGATTTTTGCAAATTTTCGATCGCTGGCATAATTATCTCCCAAAACAAATTCAGATCTCGGCAAAAATCGTGCCGAAAAACGTCAGTGCATAGCACAAAAAGAAGACGAGAGGCGCAACGGCTATGACCGAATCAAGACGGTCAACGACTCCGCCGTGCCCCGGCAGGATAAAGCCGTAATCCTTGATGCCGAAATGGCGCTTTATATGCGATGCGACAAGATCGCCTATCTGACTTATTATCGAAATGATAAGTCCGATCAGCACAAGCGCAGACAGTTCGATATTCACCGTGGGTATGAATCTGTTGATAAATAAACCGCCTACGGAGAATATAGCTACACCGAAGACGGTGCCGCCGACAGAGCCTTCAACGGTCTTTTTGGGGCTGACGTCGGGTATGAGTTTATGCTTGCCGAACGTGACGCCGACAAAATATGCCATAACGTCGGTTACGACGGGAACCAATATCGTCATAGCAAACAGATACTTTCCGCCTGACAAATATTTCAGCATCATCAGCGATAAAACACCGATCAAAATATATATCTCGGTAAAATACAACATTCCGACCGACGAAAGTTCATACTTTCCGTGTGAAAAAGTCGATACGGTCAGAAGATATAAAAGATATACGTATAGTGCCGCAAAAAATATCGGCAGCGAAGACATCTTGACAAAATGCGCAAGAATTGGGAATCCGACTGAAATTATGTATGCAGGCAAAGTCAAAACGAGCTTGTGCTCGGTGCCGACGCACTTTGACATTTCAAAGACCGCAAGAGCCGCCAAAACGGCAAAGATGATATTGAAGAATACGGTATCAGCCGTCAAAAACATAATGGCGATGACGAAGGCTATCAAAATGCCCGTCAAAATTCTGACTTTCATAATTTTTCACCTCCGAGATCTCCTGACTCCGCCAAGCCGCCGAAACGGCGCTGACGCGACATATATGCACCGATCGCCTTATCAAGTTCTTTTTCATCAAAATCTGGCCAAAGCACATCGGTAAAATAGAATTCGGAATATGCACTTTGCCAAATAAGATAATTTGAAATTCGTATTTCCCCGCCCGTTCTGACGATCAAATCGGGATCTCCGCTCAAAACGGTATAGAGGTTATTTTGTATATCCTCTTCGGTGATTTCGGTTTTGCCCTCTTTAAGAGCTTTATTGACAGCCGTGACTATTTCCTGCTTGCCGCCGTAGTTTATGGCGATGTTCAAAAGAAGCTTATTGTTCTTTGATTTTTGCTCGACCTCATCCATCAGCGTGATGAGCTTTTGAGCAAGCGGCGTGCGGTCGCCGAGAAAAACTATGCGCACGTCGTTTTTGACTATTTCGTCAAGCGCATCGATAAGGTAATCGCGGAACAAGAGCATTATCGCATCAACTTCGTGTTTCGGTCTTTTCCAATTTTCGCTTGAAAAAGCATAAAATGTTATTGCATCGATGCCGCGATCTTTACACATATCGACGACTTTTCTGAAAGTTTTCGCGCCCTCTTTGTGTCCGTTTTCACGCGGCATATTGCGCATTTTTGCCCATCTGCCGTTGCCGTCCATAATAAAGGCTATATGGCGCGGCGGTTTGTTTTCTGACATAGATCCTCCTAAAAAAGACGGGGGCGATAAGTTCGCTCCCGCATTGCTCGTTTGCGAAAATAAGAGTTAGGTTAGATTTCCATTATTTCCTTGTTCTTTTTCGCGATAGCGTCGTCAACGGCCTTAATATATTTGTCGGTGAGATCCTGGACCTCTTTTTCGGAAATTTTCTGTTCGTTTTCGGTCATCTCGGAATTCTTCTTCATATCTTTCGCTTTGTCATTGGCGTCGCGGCGGATATTTCTGATACTTATCTTTGCTTCCTCACCCATTTTTGCGACCTTCTTTGTCAGTTCCTTGCGGCGCTCCTCGGTCGGCTGCGGGAAAGAAAGGCGGATGACCTTGCCGTCATTCTGCGGCTGAATTCCGATATCGCTTGCCGAGATCGCGCGGTCAATGGATTTGAGCGTGGTGGCATCCCAGGGAGAGATAACCAAAGTTCTCGGATCGGGTGATTTGATCTCAGCCATCTGACTTATTTGAGTGGGGGTTCCGTAATAGTCAACAAGTATCTTGTTGAGAACTGCGGGATTCGCTCTTCCGCAACGTACGGTTTGAAGTTCTTCTTCATATACGCTGACGGTCTTTGACATTTTGGTTTCAAATTCTTTGAGTTCGAGTTTCATTAGTTGTTACCTCCGATAAATGTACCTATTTTTTCGCCCGAAGCGGCTCTTACGATATTTTTGGGATCGTCAAGCCCGAATACCAAGATCGGTATGCGGTTTTCCATAGAAAAGCTTGTAGCAGTCGTATCGATCGCGTGAAGACCGTCTTTCAATATCTCGAGATAGTCGATATGCTCGATCTTCGTTGCGGTGGGATCGGTCTTGGGATCGGCGGTATAAACGCCGTCGATGTTTTTGGCCATCAAAACGATGTCGGCGCCTATCTCGGCGGCACGCAGCACCGCCGCCGTATCGGTCGAGAAGAACGGAGAGCCGATTCCGCAGCCGAAAATGACGACTCTGCCCTTATTGAGGTGGCTGACCGCCTTATTGCGTATATACGGCTCGGCGAACTGTTTCATCTCGACGGCAGTCAAGACACGGCAATCTACACCGAGCTGTTCAAAAGCATCCTGCAATGCCAAAGAGTTTATCGTCGTGGCGAGCATACCCATGTGATCTGCTCTCGTTCTATCCATCTTTTCGCCCATTCTGCCGCGCCAGATGTTGCCGGCGCCGACAACGATGCTGACCTGAATGCCCATATTGACACATTCTTTGACTTGTGAGCAGATAGTGCGTATAAAGTCATAATCCAAAATACCCTTTTCTTTGCCGTTAGCCAAAGCTTCACCGGAAAGTTTGAGCAATATGCGTTTGTATTTAAGTGTTGTTCCCATAATTTTCACCTCCGGGTTATTTCCAATTTATTGTACCTTAAAACTCGCTCTTTGTAAACACTTATTTACAAAATATTATTATAATATTGCCGAAGTCTTGTTAAATTCCCGAAAAGTATAGACACATCAAACAAAAAGTAGTACAATAATGAGATGTAAACGGAGGTGATGATGTGAAATATTTAATATCACCGCAGACCGACCCCCATATAAATCTCGCGCTCGAGGAATATCTTTTTT
>JAGAFQ010000050.1 GCA_017612495.1 Clostridia bacterium | reverse complement strand
TCTTGCAGTTATATTCAAAGATCACGTTGCCGTCTTCGTCGATAAACGCATCCTTTGCGCCTATTGAATGAAGATATTCAAGGCAAAACTCGGCGCGTGCGCGCTCTTTTCCCGACGGTGACGGAATAAGACAGAGGGATTTTAATAATTCTTTTCTGACTGCAAGGTTTTGACTTGCAAACGTTTCTATTCGGCTTTGGTATTTTTCAAAAGCAGACACTTAAATCCCCCCCTTTTGCGGAAATTTTTCTGTATTTTTTGATCGGCATACTCAAACGGCTTTCACATCGAGCCACTTTTTGCCGAGATACCGCTTGACGTAGAATATGAGTCGGCAAACCCAGTCAACGTACATGGCGATCCAAACGCCGTGAACGCCGAGATCGAACAGATGGCAGATCAAATAGCCGAATGCGACTCTGAATATCCACATTGATATTATCGAGACCGCCATGGTAAACTTTACGTCGCCGGAGGCTCTCATTGAATAAGGCATGGTGAACGCAAGGGGCCAGATGAGCGTCGCCACTATCTCATAAATAATGATGACACTTGTTGCAAGCGCTTCCGCCTCGGGGCTCAAATTGAAGAACGAGGTTATATATTTTGCGCCGGCTATGACGATGATGTTGACACCTGAGGTAATGATGTAAGTCAGGCGCAAAAGCCTATTGGAATATGAATATGCCTGCTCTTTCTCACCGGCACCTATGCAGTGTCCCACGACGGTTATCGTTGCAAGGCCTATGGCATTGCCCGGCACGCAGGAGAACGAAACAACGGTGTTTGAAACGGCGTTCGCCGCTATCTGATAAGTTCTGAACGTTGAAATGAGTCTTGCCATAAAGAGCTTGCCGAATTGGAACATACTGTTTTCAAGTCCCGTCGGAACGGCGATCTTGATGATCTTTTTGATAAGCGCGCCGTCAAATCTGATTTTTAACGGCTCTTTTATATGTACCTTGTGCTTTTTGTTGAGGAGCATTATTGAAATGATGATCGCTCCGAGCGCGCGGGAAGCCAGAGAGGATGCTCCGGCGCCGACGACGTCGAGATCGAAAACGAAGATCAGAACGGCATTTCCCACAATGTTGACAATGTTCATAATGAACGAAATATACATTGAAACACGGCTCTTTTCCATAGAACGGAAAATTGCCGCACCGCTGTTATATATCGCCAAAAACGGATAAGAAAGTGCCGAAAGCAAGAAATATTTATTGCATCCTATCGAAACCTGTTCTTCGATCTGACCGAAAATGAGCGTTATCAAGAATGAGCGAAAGATAAGGCAAACAGCCATTATCAGAGAAGATATCAAAAACGAGATCAGCCAAAGCTGCTTTGCGGCGGCGCAGGCGTCATCTTCCTCTCTCATCCCGAGATATTGCGACACGACGACGGCACCGCCCGTTGCCATAGCCGCAAAAAGGTTGATGAACAAAATGTTGATGGAATCGACAAGAGATATTGACGAAACGGCCCATTCGCCGTTCGTTGTGACCATGATGGTATCCGCCATACCGATGGCGACAGCCAAAAACTGCTCGATGACTAACGGGACTATCAGCTTGACGAGCGCATTTTTGCTGAAAAGCGGCGCTTTTGCTTCTTGTGTCGCGGTCACGTATCTCACCTCACTTAAAAGTGTTGTTGATTATAGCACAGAATATGATAAAGGTCAATTGAAAAATACCAATGCCGATGCGGCAAAAAAAAATTCAAAAAGGCACGCCAAAGCGTGCCTTTTTGTTCGGTTTCAGTTTAGTTTGCGTGTTCACCGTAAAGGAGCGGATAGCGCTTTTTATCAAAGGGCGCCATGACGATATAGCCGAGAGTCGATATGATGCCGATGCCGAACACGACGTACCACGCGGCATCAAAGCCCGAAACGTCGCATATCTTGCCGACATAATATTCACCGACCGAAATGATAACCGACCCCATAACCGACGATAAAGCCAAGATCCTGCCGCGGCAGTTTATCGGTATGCGGCGCGTCAAGTGCGGGTTTGTCGAGGTGGTGTTGATTATCTCGCCGATGGTGAATATCACTATTCCTATGTAATAAAACACAGGACGGCCGAGCAATAAAAAGATGACGGCAAGTCCCGAAAATTCAAAAACGTTGCCCAAGACCATTTTGAAGATCGTGGTCTTTTTTGAAAGGAGCGACGTCACTATCGCCGTGAAGACCAAGACGGTCACGCAGTTAAGCGACGAAACGGTGCCGAAAAGCACCGAGCCGTTTTCGGGGTGTATCTCCGATAACGTGAGCGGCAAAAGATAGCCGTACATATTGTAAAAGAGCCACGAGAAAGACATAATGAAAAGCAGAAAAATAATGACCTTGTTGTCCCATAAAACGGTGAAAATATTTGCTTTTCCCGCATCCTTTTCATAGATGTTGCCCTCATCGTGAATGGCCGAGATATCGCGCACGAAGATATCGAAAAGAATAATAGAAACAAGCTCGAAAGTACCGCTCAAAATGAACATAAGCTCGATATAGTTATCAAGCATCAGTCCGCCTATCGTGGGTGCCAAAACAAGTCCCAGATTCATGCCGAGATAGCTCAGCGAATACGCCTTATCTCTGTCGGCGGCGGTCGTGAAATCGGCTATGAGCGATTCATAAGCGGGGCCCTCGATGGTCTGCAAAAGTCCGCCTGCAAGATATACGGCAATGGTGACCTTGTTTATTCCGATAAAGCCGCAAACGATATAGATTATCGATGAGGCAAAGTCGCCGATGTTTATCAAAAGTTTTTTGTTCACCTTGTCGGTGAGCTTGCCGCCGAGCAGCTGAAACGGCAGGGCGATAAATGAATAGACAAGGAAATATGCGGCGATCTCACCGGCGCTCATTCCTATCTTTTTAGATAAAATAAGGGTGAGCATGGGACCGACAAGCGAGCCTGCATTGTCTATAAGACGGCAGGCGAAAAGAACGTAAAGTTCCCGTCTCAAACCGCGGTATTGATTTATGACATTTACTTTTTTCAGTTTGGAAAAAAGTAAAGATAACGATTTCATCAAATCACCTCGCTTCGGTAGTATTTAGTTATGATACCACAAAATCAAACGTTATGCAACAAAAAAATCCCGACGGCAGTCGGGATCTTTATATTTATTTTGTGAATTGCTTTTCGATTTCCTCTGCGGCATTCGCCAGAAAATCGTTTGAAATGAGCTCGACCGAGCCCTTGTCGCAAAGAGCGGCAACGGTGGGATCTATCGGAAGCTTGTCAAGAACTTTAAGTCCTCTTTCTTCTGCGATCTTATCGATCTTCGATTCACCGAAAACGGAGATCTTCTCATCGCAATGCGGACATTTGATATAGCTGTAATTTTCAACGAAGCCCAAAACGGGGATGTTCATCATCTTTGCCATATTGACCGCCTTATCGACTATCATCGTGACAAGATCCTGTGGGCTTGTAACGATGACGATGCCCTCAATGGGGAGCGACTGGAAGACCGTCAGCGCGACGTCGCCCGTTCCGGGAGGCATATCGACGAACATATAGTCAACGTCGTTCCAGATAACGTCCGTCCAGAACTGTTTTACCATTCCGGCGATGACGGGGCCTCTCCAAACAACGGGAACGGTCGCGTCGTTCACGAGCAAATTGACGCTCATCGTTTCAATTCCCGTTTTGGTCTTGACCGGGAACATACCGTCTTCGGAGCCCTCGACCGAATTTGTGGGAAGACCGAACATCTTCGGTATCGACGGGCCGGTTATATCGGCATCCAAAACAGCGGTTTTATAATCTTTTCTCTGCATGGCGACTGCCAAAGCGGAAGTTACCAATGATTTGCCGACACCGCCCTTGCCGCTGACAACGCCGATGACGTGTTTGATGTTGCTTAACTTATTTTGAGGCTCAAGCAAACTTTCGGGCTCTTTGTTCTTGGAGCCGCAATTTGCAGAGCAAGTTGAACAATCGTGTGTGCACTCTGACAAAATTATCACCTCTTAAAAAATATTCGGCAAAGCAAAACTCTGCCGCACAACCGATAAATATTATACCCTCAAAGGCAGATAAATGCAATAGAAAAATCAATTTTGCGAACTTTTGGAAATCAAAAGTCGAAAAGCAAGAAAAATACACAAAAAATTCACGATTTTTGACGACTTTTTTCGCAAAAACTATGGAAATTATCAAATATATATAGTATAATATTCTGTGGCGTATGGTATGTGTTTATACGACCGTATGCCGGCAAAACGTTATATAATTTATTCCCGTAAATTTTTTAATTATATAAGTTAATATTATCATATGGAGGAAACAAACTATGAAAAAGAAACTTACTACGGTTGAGTTTCGCGGCACCAAAGAGCAGGAAAAAGCTCTTATTGCCGTAATCGACGAGCTCCGTGACACAAAGGGCGCGATGATGCCGATCCTTCAAAAGGCTCAGGGTATTTACGGATACCTCCCCATTGAAGCGATGAAGATCATTGCAGAGCATACCGGTGTATCTCTTGAAGAGATCTACGGCATTGCATCCTTCTATGCACAGTTCTCACTCAACCCCAAGGGAAAGCACGCTATCGCCGTATGCCTTGGTACCGCTTGCTACGTAAAGGGATCGAAAGACATCCTCGACCGTATCTCGTTGGTGCTCGGCCTTGAAGCAGGCAACACGTCCAAAGACGGCAAATACTCTTTGGAAGCTACCCGCTGCATCGGTGCTTGCGGTCTTGCCCCCGTTATGACCGTCGGCAACGACGTTTACGGTAAGGTCAAGAAAGAAGATGTCGATGGCATCCTCGCAAAGTATGCCGACTGAGTTTAGTTACTCAAACGACCTATCACTCTTGATTCTCGACATAGTTCAAAACTCCTTGAAGGCCGATGCCCGCCGCGTGGAGATCGAAATATCGAAAGATGCTTTTAAAACGTCTCTTCGCATAAGCGATAACGGCAGAGGAATAAAAAAGGACAAACTCGACAAGCTGCAAGCGGGACACGGTTTATCAAATCTTTTTACTGCCGCAAAAAAGCGAGGCGGAACTTTTGATATCACGACCGAAAAAGGAAAGACCGAGATCACGGCGACTTTTAACGGCGCCATCGAATTCGGCGATCTTTGCGGCACGGCGACGGCTTTAACTGTCGCCGAAAAAGACGTTGAGTTTATATGGATATTGAAATCAAACGGCGAAACCGCAAGATTTTCCACGCTTGATATTCCCTATCCGCGAACATATCGTGAAATCGAAAACTACTTAAATCAAGAATTTAATTTTATTGGAGGTTCTCAGTTATGAAAACTTTGGCAGAACTTGCTGCTCTCAGAGACAAAGCAAGAAACCAGGTTGCAATGCGCGAGGGTAAAGCTAAGACAAAGATCGTTGTCGGCATGGGCACTCAGGGCATTGACGCCGGCGCACGCGACGTGCTTTTGGCATTCGCAAAAGAACTTGATAAAGATAATCTCTTTGAAACCGCTGTTGTAACACAGAACGCTGCCCTCGCAATCGACGGCAAACTTCCTGTTGTTGAGGTTTACGAAGACGGCAAAAAAACCGCAACCTATGTTAATATGACCGCTGACAAGGCAGTTAAGGTTGTAAACGACCACATCAAAGGCGGCAAGGTAGTTGCCGACTACACCCTTTAAGAATAGGAGAAAATAGATATGATACGTACACATGTATTGGTCTGCGGCGGTACCGGTTGTACCTCTTCCGGCAGTGTTGCAATCAGAGAAGCACTCGTAAAAGAAATCGCAGCCAAGGGTATTGCAGACGAAGTTAAGGTCGTCGGCACAGGTTGTTTCGGCTTGTGCGCTCTCGGCCCGATTATGATCGTATATCCCGACGGCACATTTTACAGCATGGTAAAGATCGAAGACGTTCCCGAGATCGTCGAAGAGCATTTGCTCAAAGGCCGCGTAGTTGAACGTCTTGAATATTACGACGCAAAGACAGAAGCACTCATCAAAGAGGGCAAGCAGGTCGGACTTAAAGACACCAACTTCTACAGCAAGCAGAAGAGAGTGGTATTGCGTAACTGCGGTCTTATCAACCCCGAAGTTATCGAAGAATACATCGCAAGAGACGGCTATAAGGCTCTCGGTAAAGTTCTTACCGAAATGACACCTGAAACCGTTGTTGATACAATGCTCAAATCCGGACTCCGCGGACGCGGCGGCGCAGGCTTCCCCACCGGACGTAAATGGATGTTCGCGGCACAGCAGCCTGCCGGCAAGAAGTATGTTTGCTGCAACGCCGACGAGGGCGACCCGGGCGCATTTATGGACCGTTCCGTTTTGGAAGGCGACCCGCACGCAGTTCTCGAAGCAATGGCTATCGCAGGCTATGCTATCGGTTCAGATCAAGGTTACATCTACGTCAGAGCCGAATACCCCATCGCTATTCACCGTCTTGAGATCGCTATCAAGCAGGCGCGTGAATACGGCTTCTTGGGCAAGAACATTTTCGGCACCGACTTCAATTTCGATATTCAGCTTCGTTTGGGCGCAGGCGCATTCGTCTGCGGCGAAGAGACCGCTCTTATGACCTCTATCGAGGGCAAGCGCGGCGAGCCCCGTCCCCGTCCTCCGTTCCCTGCCGTTAAGGGTCTTTTCGGCAGACCGACCATCCTCAACAACGTTGAGACCTTGGCAAACGTTGCGCAGATCATCTTAAACGGTCCCGAATGGTTCACCGCTATGGGTACTGAAAAGTCACCCGGAACCAAGGTATTCGCTCTCGGCGGCAAGATCGTCAACACCGGTCTTGTTGAAGTCCCCATGGGCACGACTCTGCGCGAAGTTGTCGAAGAGATCGGCGGCGGTATCCCGAACGGAAAGAAATTCAAAGCAGCTCAGACCGGCGGTCCTTCAGGCGGATGTCTCCCTGCTTCGCTTATTGACACTCCCATCGACTTTGACTCGCTTATCGCGGCAGGCTCGATGATGGGCTCCGGCGGACTTATCGTTATGGATGAAACGACTTGTATGGTCGATATCGCACGCTTCTTCCTCGACTTCACCGTCGATGAATCCTGCGGTAAGTGCACACCTTGCCGTATCGGCACAAGACGTTTGCTCGAGATCCTCGATAAGATCATCGCAGGTGAGGGCACGCTCGAAGATATCGATAAGCTCGAGGAGCTCTGCACGTTCATCAAGAGTGCATCGCTTTGCGCTCTCGGTCAGACCGCTCCTAACCCCGTTTTGTCAACGCTCCGTTTCTTCCGCGATGAATATATCGCACACGTTGTTGACAAGAAGTGCCCCGCAGGCGTATGTAAGAATCTTATGAGATACCACATCAATCCCGATTTGTGTAAGGGATGCTCGGCATGCTCAAGAGTCTGCCCTGTCGGCGCTATCAGCGGTGAGATCAAGAGTCCTTTCACCATTGACACCACCAAATGTATTAAGTGCGGCGCTTGTATGGAAAAATGCCGCTTTAATGCAATCGAGAAGATATAAGAAGGAGATTAGTTGATAATGGATACGGTAAATGTAAAAATTAACGGCAAAGACTACACCGTGCCTGCAAACAGCACCGTGCTCGAAGCCGCTCGCGCAGCGAACATCGATATCCCGACTCTTTGCTATCTTAAAGATATCAACGAGATCGGCGCATGCAGAATGTGTCTTGTCGAAGTTAAAGGCGCAAGAGGTCTTGTAACTTCTTGTGTATATCCCGTAAACGAGGGTATGGAAATTTTCACCAATACTCCCAAGATCCAGGCTGTTCGCAAAATGAACCTTGAAATGATCCTTTCAAATCATAACAAGAACTGCCTCTCCTGCATCCGCAGCACCGACTGCGAATTGCAGAAACTCTGCCGTGACTACGGTGTTGATTCAAATCACATCACCGGCACGGTCAACAAATATACGATCGATGATTCATCAACATCCATCATTCGCGATAACAGCAAATGTATCCTCTGCCGCCGTTGCGTAGCAGCTTGCCGCAACATGCAGGGCATCGGCGTTATCGGCACGAATGACCGCGGATTTGATACTCATATCGGATGTGCTTTTGAAGAAAAGCTCGCAAACACCTCCTGCATCAACTGCGGTCAGTGTATCGTTGCCTGCCCTGTCGGCGCTCTTTATGAAAGGGACGACACACAGAAAGTTCTCGATGCCATCGCAGATCCCGCAAAGCACGTAGCTATCTGCTGCGCACCTTCCGTTCGCGCAACACTCGGCGAATGCTTCGGCTATGAGCCCGGCACAGACGTTGAGGGCAAGATGGTAGCCGCACTCAAAGCACTCGGCTTTGACGGCGTATATGATATGAATCTCACCGCAGACCTTACCATTATGGAAGAAGCTACCGAACTTCTCGAACGCATCAAAAACGGCGGCAAGCTTCCCTTGATCACATCCTGCTCACCCGGATGGATCAAATTCTGCGAGCACTACTTCCCCGAAATGACCGATAATCTTTCGACCTGCAAATCTCCTCAACAGATGTTCGGCGCTCTTTATAAGACCTACTATGCACAGAAAGCAGGCCTTGATCCCAAGGATATCGTATTCGTTTCCGCTATCCCCTGCACCGCAAAGAAATTTGAGGTACAGAGAGACGGTGAGAACGCAGCAGGTGTTCCCGACGTTGATATCGCCATCACGACACGTGAACTCGGCAGACTCATCGACAAAGCCGGAATCAAATTCCGTGAGCTTGCAGATGAAAAGTTCGATACTCCGTTCGACATCGGTTCAAGTGCAGGCGCTCTCTTCGGTGCTACCGGCGGTGTTATGGAAGCAGCTCTTCGTACCGCTGCAGAAGTTATCCTCGGCAAGCCCCTTGAAAAGCTCGAATTCAACGAAGTACGCGGCACCGCTCCCATCAAGCGCGCTACCTATAAGCTCGGCGATATGGAAGTCAAGGTCGCTGTTTGCAGCGGCACAGCCAATGCAAAAGAACTCCTTAACAAGGTCAAGAGCGGCGAAGAAGAATATCACTTCATCGAAGTTATGGCTTGTCCCGGCGGCTGCGTAAACGGCGGCGGTCAGCCTACACAGCCCGCATCTGTTCGCAACACCGTTGACTTGCGCGCAAAGAGAGCCGCAGTTCTCTATAACGACGATAAGAAGTGCGATCTCAGAAAGTCACACGAAAACAGCGCAGTTAAGAAGCTTTATGATGAATTCTTTGAGA
>JAGAFQ010000049.1 GCA_017612495.1 Clostridia bacterium | reverse complement strand
ACTGCGACCTTGGCAGGTCTGTTGAGTATCTTTGCCGTATCGAAAATGTTATAGATCTCTTCGTCCTTCAAAAGACCGTCGGCGTGGATGCCCGCCTTTGTGACGTTGAAATTTTTGCCGACGAACGGTGTGCGTTCGGGGATCTTGTAGCCGATCTCTTTTTCAAAATATTCGGCGATCTCGGTGATGACGGAAAGATCCATTCCGTCAGTCGTGCCGCGCAGCGATGCGTATTCTATCGCCATCGCTTCAAGCGGACAGTTGCCCGTGCGCTCACCGATGCCGAGCAGAGAACAGTTGACGCCCGAACAGCCGTAAAGCCATGCGGTAGCGGCATTTGAAACGACCTTATAAAAATCGTTGTGACCGTGCCATTCGAGCATTTCTGCAGGAATGCCCGCATAGTGGTTAAGACCGTAAATTATACCCTGAACACTGCGCGGGAGCGCCGTGCCTGGATAAGAAACACCGTAGCCCAACGTGTCGCAGGCACGGATCTTGACGGGAATACCGTAGTCTTCGCCGAGTTTCCAAAGCGCTTCTGCAAGAGGTACGACAAAGCCGTAAAAATCGGCTCTCGTGATATCTTCAAAGTGGCAGCGCGGACGGATGCCGTATTCGAGCACGCTCTTGACGACAGAAAGATATTTATCCATAGCGCCCTGACGGGTGAGTCCCATCTTTTTATAGATGTGATAATCCGAGCAGCTGACTAAAATGCCCGTCTCTTTGATGCCCAGATCCTTAACGAGCTTGAAATCGCTCTCCGACGCTCTTATCCAGCTTGTGATCTCGGGGAATTCATATCCGCGCTCCATACACTGTTTAAGCGCTTCTCTGTCCTTTTCGGTATAAACGAAGAACTCGCTCTGGCGGATGATGCCGCGAGGTCCGCTCAATTTGTGAAGCAAATCGAATAAATGCACTATCTGCTCAACGGTGAAAGGCGCACACGATTGCTGTCCGTCACGGAAGGTAGTGTCGGTTATCCAAATATCGCGCGGTGTATTCATAGGAACGTTTCGATGGTTGAACGATACCTTCGGTATGGTCTCATAATCGAAAAGATGACGGTAAAGATTAGGGTCGGTGCGTTCCTGAAGCTGATATTTATAAGCCGACTGCTCCAAAACATTCGTGCTTTCGGAGAAATACAGTGTGGTTTTTGTCAAATCATTCTTCTCATTCATAACTTTTTCCTTTCATCAAGCATTATTTGCGAATAATATATAATTATAAGCCGATTTTGCAAAAAAATCAAGTCTTTGAGCCGAAAAGATAAACCGCAGGCACATTTGCATTTTTTATCAAATGATGATATAATGTTCATTTGAAAAGAAGGTGTTTCCTTGATTACAGATATGACAAAAGGCAACCCCTCAAAGGTTTTGATAAGTTTTACCCTGCCCATGCTTTTGAGCATCGTTTTTCAACAGATGTATAACATGGCGGACAGCATCATCGCAGGCAAAGTATTGGGTGTCGATGCCCTGGCGGCAGTCGGCGCATCGTATCCCATAACGATGATCTTTATGGCGGTGGCAACGGGAATGAACGTCGGTTGTTCCGTCGTCATTTCGCAGTTTTTCGGCGCAGGAAGAAAAGAAGACACCAAAACGGCGATCTACACGTCAATGATATCATCCGCCGTTCTGTCGGCGATCTTGACCGTCTTGGGACTTGTTTTCATCAAACCTTTGATCTCGGTCTTGCAAACTCCGAAAGATATCTTCTCCGATTGCGAAAGTTATCTTGCGATCTACATAGCGGGTCTTGTATTTTTATTTTTATACAATATCTGCACAGGCATCTTTACCGCGCTCGGCGATTCAAAAACTCCGCTTCGCTTTCTCATCGCATCATCCGTTGCAAACATAATACTCGATTTAGTGCTTGTAAAAAGGCTCGGCGTGCCCGGTGTTGCGTGGGCTACGTTCATCTGCCAGGGAGTTGCCGCCGTCTGCTCCGTTTTCGTTTTGGCGTTGCGGCTCAAAAAAATCGAAACGCAAAAGGCTTATCCTAAATTTTCGGCGTTTATGCTCAAAAAGATCTCGATGGTATCTATCCCCAGCATCTTGCAGCAAAGCTTCGTTTCGGTCGGCAACCTCTTTATTCAGGGACTTGTCAATTCGTTCTCGTCTGCCGTCATCGCAGGCTATGCCGCCGCAATAAAACTGAACACCTTTGCCGTGACCACCTTCACCGCGCTCGGCAGCAGTATGTCGAACTTCTGCGCTCAAAATATGGGCGCGCGCAATATCGACCGCATAAAAAAAGGCTATCGCGTTGCCATAGTTATGCTGCTTGTCATCTCGGCGATCTTTTCGGCGGTATTTTTGATCTTCAAAAGCACTCTTGTCGAATTCTTTATGGATAAATCCGACGTTACGCTTTTTGAAAGCGCCCTTAAAACCGGCATTATGTTCATCACAATCGTATCGCCGTTTTATTTCGTCGTCGCCCTGAAAGTCGCCACCGACGGACTTTTGCGCGGCGCCGGAAATATGATCGCGTTTATGACGTCAACATTTTCCGACCTCATTTTGCGCGTCATACTTTCATATATATTCGTGCCGTTTTTCAAAGATACGGGAATTTGGCTCTCGTGGCCCATCGGCTGGATAATTTCCACCGCCGTGTCGCTCGGCTTCTATTTTTCCGGCAAGTGGAAAAACATAAACTTGACCAAATAGGGGTTGTTAAAAAAGTCATCGGACTTTTTTAACAACCCCGTCGAATTTGACTCGGCGGCTTGAACAGCCGCCGTTTTTGCTTTGAAAAAGAGCAAATCGGGTGTTTTTAAGGCAAAAACCGTCAAATGTCGCGGCGATT
>JAGAFQ010000048.1 GCA_017612495.1 Clostridia bacterium | reverse complement strand
TCTACGTCAACGACATGGGCGAGCTTATGAATCCCGGCTATCTGACGGCGGCGTTTCCCGAGTTCCTCAAAAAGCACGGAATGCGGCGCATACGCTTCCACGATCTTCGTCATTCCTGCGCGAGCTTGCTTTATGCAAACGGCGTTGGGCTCAGAGATATTCAGGAATGGCTCGGTCACGGTGATATTGCCACGACAAGCAACATCTATACTCACCTGGATTTCAGTTCCAAAGTGGCGTCGGCGGAGGCAATCATGCCATTTTACCCGAAATAAGCAGCCAAAATCGACCTCATCGACCTCCTGAAATCGCGAAACTCCAGTAATAACAAGGGTTTTCGGCATATCAAAAATTCCGAAAATCTTCCGGATTCAGCGGGTAAACACAGGCAGGCGCAACGGAATTTGACCTCAGAAAAGGCATAAAAAAGTCCCGAAAGCCCTGTAAAAACAAGGCTTTCGGGATGGTGCCGGTGGCGGGAATCGAACCCGCACGTTATCGCTAACAAAGGATTTTGAGTCCTCCTCGTCTACCAGTTCCAACACACCGGCGCTGACATTTGGTATTGTACCATAAGTGAAAATAAAAATCAATAGAAAAATAGCAGATTACAAGAATATATTTACATTTTCGGTAATATTTTTATTTTGCCGCGCTTTGTTTCATTATGATATATCATCGCAAAACGGCAGTCAAATCGCAAGCCAAAACTAAAACTCTTAAAATTATTGACATTCAGATGCTTTGAATGTATAATAATAATATTCGATTATGACAAGCACTCATACGTTTTGATCATAATAAGCCTTTTTATCAGAGGAGTATTCGAATGAAAAAAGCATATCCCGGACATTACGTAAAGCAGTTCACCGATTTGCGCGATCTTGCAAAAACAAGCGCAGAAGCATTCGGCGATAAAGATCTTTACACCTATAAAAGACATGAAGAAAACGTTGTCGTAACATATAATCAGTTCTATGATTACGTGCGCTGCCTCGGCACCGCTTTTCACAAGCTCGGTTTTGCCGAATCGACAGTCGTTATGACGGGCGAGAATCATCCCGCCTATTCTGTGACGTATATTGCGACCATTGCGGCGGGCGGTGTTATCGTGCCGCTTGATAAAGACATAAAGGATGACGAAATGCCGGCATTTATTTCAAAATGCCGCACACGCGCCGTCTTCTTTACCAATGCGATGTTCGATAAGATCGTTCCCATGTTTGAAAAGCTTTCCGCGGTCGAGATGTTCGTCTGCATCGACTTTGACAAAGAAGAAAGACCAAATGATCCCCGTTTCAAGACTTTCGATGAGATAATCGAGGTCGGCAAGGCGGCTCTTGAAGAGGGCGATACCTCTTTTGACGATTATGAATTCGATATGTCAAAGCTGGCCGCCATCATTTTTACGTCGGGCACCACGGGCACGAGCAAGGGCGTTATGCTCAGCCACTACAACCTTGTCAAGGCAACGCTTGCATCAGATTCGATGATCGCCTATGACGATACCACAAGCTTCGTTTCGGTGCTTCCCATGCACCACACTTATGAAATGACCTGCGCACATCTGGGCACGATAAACTTAGGCGCAAGCACGTTTTTCAATGACGGCATAAAGTATACCATGCGAAACCTTTCGGCGGTCAAGCCCAATGCCATGGTATTCGTTCCGCTCTATGTCGAAACGATCTACAAGCGCATTTTCGACGAGCTTGAAAAGAAGGGAATGGCAAATAAAGTACGTGCGCTGATGAAAATGAGCGACGGTATGCGCAAAATCGGAATCGACACGAGACGCAAACTCTTCAAGCCCATTTTGGAAGCCCTCGGCGGCAGACTTGAAAGCATCATTTGCGGCGGCGCCCCCCTTCCGCGCAAAATAATGGAAGACTTTGAAAGCCTCGGTATCACCATCCTTGAGGGCTACGGAATAACCGAGTGCGCTCCGCTCGTTTCCTGCAACACCTTCGGCTGGAAGAAATTCGGCTCGGTCGGCTTGCCCGTTCCGGGATGCGAGGTGAAAATTGACAAGGCGGACGGCGAAGAGACGGGCGAGATCCTCGTGAAAGGTCCCAACGTCATGATGGGCTACTATGAAGACCCCGAAGCTACCGCGGCGGTATTCACCGAAGACGGTTGGTTCCGCACCGGCGATATCGGTTATATCGACGAAGACGGCTTTATCTATATCACCGGCAGAAAGAAGAACATCATTCTGCTCTCAAACGGCAAAAACATATTCCCCGAAGAGCTTGAAGAATATCTCGTTCACTGCTCATCCGTTTCCGAGGTCGTCGTCATCGGCAGAAAAGACGACAAGGGCGAAACGAAGATAACCGCCGTCGTATATCCCAACAAAGAGAATATCACGGGCGAGAGCGACGATGAGATATATGCCGCAGTAAAAGCGGACGTTGATGCGCTCAATAAGACCTTGCCCGTATTCAAGCACATTACCGATATCGAAATCCGCGCAGAGGAGTTTGAAAAGACTACTTCGCGTAAAATAAAACGCTATAAAGTTAAATAACTCGGAGGAACTTACAATGTTTGAAACACTCAAAAAGATCTTAGTCGAACAGCTTAATGTCGAAGAGAGTCTCATCACTCCCGAAGCCGAACTTGCAAAGGATCTCGGCGTCAACTCGTTGGAGCTTGCAGATCTGGTTTTGCTTTGCGAAGAGAAATACGATCTCACCATCGACGAGGATGCTTAT
>JAGAFQ010000047.1 GCA_017612495.1 Clostridia bacterium | reverse complement strand
GGGAGATATTTTTTTGGGGTGCATAAAAGGGTTGTTGCGAAAAGCACACAACCCTTTTGTTATTGACCGATAAATCATTCGGCGTCGGTTTTCGTTTCTTCCGATGTTTTTTCTTCTGCTTCGATAGTCTCTTCAACTGCTTCGGCAGTCTCTTCGGGAACGAGAAGCGCCTTGATCGAAAGGCTTACTTTGTTCTTCTCGTTGTCGATATCGATGATCTTTGCATCTACCGTATCGCCTTTTTTCAGAACGTCACCGGGATTTGCGATGCGCTCTTTTGCGATCTGCGAGATGTGGATAAGACCGTCAACACCGGGAACGATCTCGGCAAATGCACCGAAGGGCATGATGTTCATGATCTTGACAGATGCGGTGTCGCCGACGGAATATTTGTTTGTGAAGATGGTCCAGGGATTGGATTCTTCGGTCTTATAACCCAAAGAGATGCGTTTCTTTTCGGGATCAAGCGCTTTGATGAAAACGGTGATCTGATCTCCGACCGAAACGACTTCTGAGGGATGTTTGATATGTCTCCAGGAAAGTTCGCTCGAATGTAAAAGTCCGTCAATGCCGCCGATGTCAACAAAAGCACCGTAGTTTGTAAGGCTCTTGACAGTCGCATTCTCGAATTTCTGACCGACCTCTGCTTTTTCCCAGAATTTTGCTTCGTTTTCGGCACGGATCTCGCGGAGGATCACTTTCTGTGAAGCGACCGCACGTTTGCGCTGTTCGTTTATGCTGATAATTTTAACTTTGAGGGTTTTGCCGACCAAAGTCGAAAGATCGCCGTCTTTTGCGATCTCGGTCTGTGAACCGGGGATGAATACTCTTGAAGCGAGTGCTACGGCAACAACGCCGCCCTTGACGGCCTCGATGACCTTGGCATCCAAAACGTCGCCGTTTTGTTCAGCCGCTACGAGTTTTTCCCAGTTCTTTGATGCGTCGATACGCTTTTTGGAAAGAGTTGCGATGCCTTCGACGTCATTGACTCTGACGGCGATCGCCTCGATCTCATCACCGACTTTATACATGGAGTCAAAATCTACTGTCGGATCGTCGGAAAAGTCATTGCGGGAAAGGATGCCCGTTGCTTTCACACCGAGATCAACGTGGATCTCCGTAGGGGTAATTGACGTGATGATACCCTTGACAATATCTCCTGTATTTAAAGTCTTGAATGATTCTTCAAGCATTTGCGCAAAGTTTTCTTCCATAATTTCGCTCATTTTTAATCTAACCTCCTCGATTATGTCGCTCGGCGTGGAAGCACCGGCGGCAATACCCACTTTCATTTGCGGGCTGAATAGCGACAGATCCAAATCGTCGGCGCTTTCGATGAAATAGCTTTCAGCGCAATTCATTTTGCTGATTTCATAAAGCTTTTGAGAATTTGAGCTTTCCTTTGCACCGATTATCAGCATTTTATCCATTCGGGCGGAAAACTCCTCAACTTCGATTTGTCTATTTTCTGTCACTCTGCATATTGTATCAAATATTGTTGCGTTTGTATAGTGTTTTTTGATAATTTTCTGACATTTTTTGTATTCTTTTAAGTTATGGGTGGTTTGAGCGACCATAATGGGCGAAAATGCAGGGTCAAAGCCGCTTATTGCACGCTCAAGCTCCTCGGCTTTCGCAAAAATATATACCGGACACGAAAAGCAGCTTTTTGTGCCCATGACCTCGGGGTGGTCTTTATCTCCGATAATGATGCCGAAACGATCGGGCTTTTTGCTCTCGCACTTTGCTATATCGTGTATTTTTTCAACGTAGGGGCAGGTGCAGTCAACGACTGAAAAATCGGGGTAACGGTCTTTCAGCTCGCAAAGAAAATCATAGTCGTCTTTCGGTATGCCGTGTGCGCGTATGACGAGTTTCACCTTGACGTATTCTTTTATGGCACTTTCGACCTTGTCGATATCTATTGCAAAAACACCGTTTCGTTCAAGCCTTGATATCACGCTGCCGTTGTGTATCAAATGGCCGAGCGTGAAGATCTTGACGCCCGTATCTTTGTTTTCGGCGATGAGCTCTTCAGTCTTCGATACCGCACGCTCAACTCCGAAACAAAAGCCGGCATACTTTGCGACTTCGATTTCCATTATGAAACCCGCTCCTTTCTTTGAAAATGGGGCGCTTGCTATTTTTGAGATTTGGGATCAAGCTCGCAGACCTTTGAGAACACAAATTTTGCGATATTCTCAAAATCGGCGGAGGTGCCGTTTCCGAGTGGCAGATCATCGGGATAAAGCGGCTTGCCGAAATAAACGTCGTTTCTTCCGAAGGCGTGTGTATGATAGTTTTTCGATGCGATGAATACGGGAACTATGCAGGCGCGCGTGCGGTATTCGATAAGACCTATGCCGCTCTTGACGGGAGTTTTTGAGGGATCGACCTTTTTGCGTCTTGTGCCCTGCGGAAAGATGCCCACGACCTTGCCCTCGTTCAAAAGGGAAATAGTCGTTTTTATGGCGGCAATATCGTTTTTGCCTCTTTTTATCGGCACGGCGCCAAGACGTGTTATCAATTTGCCGAGCAGCGGGATCTTGAAAAGCTCCGCTTTCGCAAGATAGTGTACCTGCCTTTGCGAACAGTCAGCCGCTACCAAAACGTCGCTGAACGCGGTGTGGTTTATGGCGAGCATAACGGCTCCGCTTTTCGGTATGTTTTCTTCACCGTGCGGGTGTATGCGCCATATCAGTTTTATTATCTTCGCCGAAATTTTATAGCAGGTATCATAAAATTTCGACGGCTTATCTTTTTTTGGCGATTTTTCCGATCTTTCGTTCAAGAGTCCTATTATGTAGTCCGCTGTCCTGTCGAGTGTCATCGACGAGTTGTCAAGAAGTATCGCATCTTCTGCGGGGATCGCGGGGGCAACATCGCGCGTTGAGTCGTTTTTGTCGCGTTCGATAACGTCGGCAAGTATCTTTTCATAGGTGACGTCTTGACCCTTTTCGATAAGCTCGGCATATCTTCTTTTGGCTCTTGCCTCGCTTGAAGCGGTCAGAAATATTTTAAGATCCGCATTCGGCAAAATGACGGTGCCTATATCTCTGCCGTCCATTATGACGTTGTTCTCCTTTGCAAAGTTTCGCTGCAGATCGAGCAAAAATGCACGCACTTCGGCAATGGCGGAAACTTTTGATGCGTACATCGAAATTTCATTTCGGCGTATTTCGGAACTTACGTCTTCGCCGTTGAGATAAACGTGCTGGCTCTGATCGATGAATTTCAATTCCACGTTTATTTTTTCAAGCGCGGGGATGACGTTTTCTCTGTCATCGGGCATAATTCCGTTTCTCTGACAGAAAAGTCCTATCGCGCGGTACATAGCGCCGGTATCTATATAGAGATATCCGAGTTTTTTTGCTATGAGCTTTGCGCAGGAACTTTTGCCGGCACCCGAGGGGCCGTCTATTGCGATATTTATCATATAAATCTCCGTTCTGCCGCTTTTGCGGCCGTAAAATTTTTTATGTTTTCGGTCATGACTGCGATGCGAGATATGCGGTCGAAAATGCTATTTGCAAATTGAAACCGCCCGTCTTTGCATCGACGTCGATGACTTCTCCGGCAAAGAAGAGACCCTTTGTCAGCTTCGACTGCATATTTTTTGGGTCTATCTGTGTCGTTTCGACTCCGCCGCGCGTGATTATTGCCTCTTCGATCGGGCGCGGACGCTTCGGCGTAAGAGTCAGATGCTTCAAGAGATAAACGAGATCAGCACGTTCTTCTTTGGTTATCGAGTTGACCTTTTTGTGAGGCACTATCTTTGATAGCGACACGATGACGGGTATGAGTTTTGACGGCAAAAGCTCGTCAAGACTGTTTTGAAAGTCTTTGTTTATGTTCTTTTCAAAATC
>JAGAFQ010000046.1 GCA_017612495.1 Clostridia bacterium | reverse complement strand
GGACTTGATAAAGCTGTATTCGATACCGTCCGAACCGTTTTTTTCGATCTTGCCGGCATAAAAATCCGACGCCGGGTTGCTTTGTGAATAAGTATATTTGATATTTGCCGAGTGAAGCATTAAATCGGCATAGGGCGAATCGATATTTATAAGCGATGCCTTGGCAAGTGAGAAAAGCTTTGCCTTTGCCATGGCGTAATCGTAAAAATCCTTATGAAAATCGAGATGATCTCTGCTCAAATTCGTAAATATCGCAAGTTCGATATCCAAAAAGGAGAGTTTGTCGAGGAACAGCGCGTGAGACGATGCCTCCATTACGACAAAATCGCATTTTGCCTCGCAAAAGACCTTGAATGCGCAAAACAGATCTTCGGGGTCGGGGGTCGTCATGCCGAAATTTTCAATAGGTACGCCGCAAACATAGTTTCCCGTTGTCGAGAGCGTTCCGACCTTATATCCGTTCGCGCGGATGATCTCGGAAAGTATGCGGCAGACCGAAGTCTTGCCGTTCGTTCCCGTTATCGCGATTATGCGAAATGAGCGCTCGGGATTTTCATAAAAATTTGAGAGCAGAAGCGAAAGCGCATATCTTGTGTTTTCGACAAGAATATATCTGCCGTTTTCGGGCGCCTTTGAAATATCGCAAATGACGACTGCGAAAGCGCCCTTTGCATACGCCTCGTTTATATAGTCGTGTCCGTCATTTTTTGTGCCGCGAAGGCACACAAAGAGCGATTGCTCTGTCAGATCGGAAATCTTCGAGCTGACAGAGGCGATATCGCAATCTTCTGAAAAATTCTTTGCCGTGATGCCGAGATCTTTTGTAAGTTCTGATAGTTTCATATAAAGCCTCCGAATTATTTTTTCGTTTATAATTCCTCGGTTTTATACGTAAGTTCTTTTATCCGTCCGACATATTTGAAATATAGCGGAATTCGACCTCGACGACCGTGCCGTATTCAACGCTCGTGTTCGCCTCGATCGACTGTTTTACCGCAACGGCGCCGGTAGCGCTCGGACTGCTGACGGCACCGGATATGTTAATATTGAGTCCGGCATTTATAAGCGTTGCGTGTGCAATAGACGGCGCCATACCGACGACGTTCGGCACGCTTATAGTCTTTTCGGGCGAGGCATCGCCGGTATAAAGAATTACTTTGCCCGACGATTTTATTACCTTGCTGCCGGAGCGCGGCATCTGGTCGGTGACAGAATCGCCGCCGCCTTTGATCTCATATTTTATGCCGAATGCTTTGAGCTGGTTTTCGGCATTTTCGAGCGAATAGCCGACAAAACTCGGAAGGACCTGTTCGAGAGCGTCAAGTTCTTCTTGTGAATATACGGGCTCGATGTTCATATATGAAAGCGTTTCGGAAAGAGTCTTTGCAACATAAGGCGCCGCAACGATACTGCCGTAGATGCTGTTTTGTCTCGGCTCATCGACAAGAATGAGGACCGCGACCTGCGGATCGTCTGCCGGAGCATAAGCAATGGCACTGCCGACGTAGAGGCTCTCATCGAGAATATCTCGTTTCTGAGAAGTACCCGTTTTGCCTGCGACCTTATAGCCTTTGATTCGGCAGTTTTTGGCACCGCCGTCGCCCGAAACGCCCTCTTCGAGTATATCGGTGACAAGAGAGGCGGTCTCTTCGCTTATTACCTGCCTTTTGATCTTCGGCTCGTAGTTTTGAACGATGTTTCCTTCATCGTCGATTATTTTGGAGACGATATACGGGGTCACCAAATTACCGCCGTTGGCTACGGCGGAGATCGCGGTGATCTGCTGGATAGGTGTGGTCTTGAAGGTCTGACCGAATGAATATACGGCAAGTTCCAAGGGGCCCATAGCGTTCTCGGCGTGATAAATTCCCGCCGCTTCGCCGGGCAGATCTATGCCAGTTTTAGCTGTGTAGCCGAAAGCATTGTAATATTTATAGAAAAGATTTTTTCCCAGACGCGCGGCGGTCATCATCAGCGTCGGGTTGCAGGATTGCTGCAAGCCGTAACGGAACGTGACGCTGCCGTGTCCCGTAGTTTTATGGCACGGAACGGGGTATGTATATCCGTTTCCCAAATCGACAAGGTGCGTACCGGAGCAATAGAAAACGTCGGTATCGGAAATGGCATCCTCTTCAAGCGCCATAGAAGCGGTTATTACCT
This sequence comes from Clostridia bacterium, assembly GCA_017612495.1. GTDB lineage: Bacteria > Bacillota > Clostridia > Oscillospirales > CAG-272 > RGIG8399. Next base: position 8,970 of record JAGAFQ010000046.1, on the reverse strand, counting down.
TGAACGTGGAGCCGGGCTCATAAAGAGTGCTGACGGCTTTGTTGTTCCACATAGTGTTGAGGAGCGTGGAATAAAGTTCTTTCTTTTGTTCTTCGTCTGTGCAGGCATCGAGCTGCGCCTGCGATGCTTCATCAAGAGTATAGGGGGAATTCAGATCAAAAAACGGAGCTATTGCCATACCCAAAACGGCGCCGGTATTCACATCCATAACGATTCCGGCAACTCTTTGCGTTGCGGCAGAATCGACGTAGGTTTCATAAACGTATTTTTCAAGCGAGCTTTGGATGCGATAGTCAAGAGTAGTCACTACCGAAAAGCCGTTTTGAGAATCGCTGTACGTTTCATATTTGGTCGGCATCGCGTTGCCCTTTGCATCCGTCGCCGTAACGATCTTGCCGGAAATGCCCTTCAGATATTCGTTGTATTGGAGTTCGATGCCGATAAGTCCGTCACCGTCAGAGCCGGTAAAGCCTATGACGTGGGAAGCGAGCGTTCCGAAAGGATAATATCTTTTTGAGGTCTCGACTAAATGTATCTGTTCGGTAAAGCCGTTATCTGCGATAAATTCACGTACTTTATCGGCAAGATCCTTTTCGACGTAGTTCTTTACCGTTTCGTCCTTGCGGTTCGTTTTGAGTGCTTTTTTCATTATCTCGTCATAATCGACACCCAAAATTTCAGAAAGTCCCGAGCATATCGTTTCTCTTTCTTCATCGCTCTCGATATCGAAAGGAGATATGAAAATGCGCTCGACCGTTTCGTCTTCGGCAAGCACGTTCATATTGCAGTCGTATATAGTGCCTCTTGACGCCTTGACCGTCGTTTCGGTCGTGATATTGTCGATGACGAGCTGTTCGTATTTGCTGTTATTTATTATTTGCAGAATAAAAAGGTTGACTATGATAACGACGACCAAAAGAGCGCAAATGAGCCCCATTATCGTTCCGCGTTTTTTCACTTTGATACTCGGCCTTTGCGACATATCGATTCCTCCTTATCATAAGATGCACTTGCCGAAAAACACAAATATCAGGCGGTATAAGGTTTTTAGGCATATTCCCTAAAAGATATGGGAAGCCTTGCCGAAATATACATTAAGTCAAAATATGCAAGTTCGGTGTATATGTATTTATAATAATATATTATATCATAGGTTTTTATAAAAATCTATGCTTTTGCTCTTATAAAATCAAATTTTTCACACAAAAAAGGAGAGTGCGAAATTAAGTCACGACTCTCCTTTGTCTTTATTCGTTTTTGTTATTTCATATAAGCGAGAATATCGGAAAGCGCATTGCCGATGGCACTCATCGCGGTAAATATCGGATAGTTCTTATCGTTGGATTTATCGGATAAGATCTCGGTTTTGTCTGCTCCTTCAAGGCTTATGTATTTTCTTGTGACCTTTTCGCTCTTGACCATTCCGAATTCATTCTTGGCAATGTCTTCGATAGAAGAGATATCCTCTTTTTTCGTGAGTTCGAGCGAAAGCTCTTTTTCGTTCTGGACGAGTTCGTTCAGCTGATCGTTGAGATTTGCCACGTCAATGGAATAGTCATTGAGCATAACGTAGTTGAGTATCATAAACATAATGAGCAGTGTGAAAAGGACCGCGGTGAAAATGAACGAAACGGGAAAAGGCTTCTTTTCTTTGCTCTTTTCGGGCTTCATATTTTCATCTTCATTCGGGGAGTTCACAAGCGCATTTTCAGCGAATTTCGGTAAATTCACCGCCGCATTTCTGAGCGCGACAAGCGCTTCGCCTGCGACTGCCGCGGCAGCTGCCGGCTTTATATCACGGCGTGCGCGTATTCTTGTGTTCGCACTTACTTTCACGGGCGCTTTTTCAAAGCTCGGCACTCTTTGCGCACGGCTATTCACCCGAGGCATATTTACGCTCTTTTGAGCAGGAACGAATTTTTCAGGCACACGACGAGGCGTACGTCTTACCTTGTCGATGGGCATATCGTATGTCATAAAAGCACCCCACATCAAAGTTTTATCGCAACGCGGAGTTTTGCACTGCGCGAGCGAGGATTGATCTCTATTTCGCTTTCACTCGGCAAGATCGGTTTGCGCGACACAAGTTCTATCTCGGGCTTGTGATTGCAAACACAAACGGGCAGCGATGGCGGGCATATACATCCGCGCGCCATATCGGCAAACGTTTGTTTTACCGCTCTGTCTTCGAGCGAATGGAACGTGATCACCGCTATCCTGCCGCCTTTTTTGAGTCGGCGCACCATTGCGCGAATGGCAGGCTCGATGATCTTTATTTCATTGTTTACTTCGATTCTTATCGCTTGGAACGTGCGCTTTGCCGGATGCTGGCTTTCGCCCTTTGCAAACGCAGGCATCGCGCTTTTTATTATATCAACGAGCTCGAAAGTCGTTTCTATCGGTTTCTTCGCCCGTGATGTCACTATCGCAGAAGAGATACGTGCGGCAAATTTTTCTTCGCCGTATTCAAAGATGATGCGTTTAAGCTCATCTTCGGTGTATTCATTAACAACGTCATAGGCACTTTTGCCGCCGCGCTTATCCATTCTCATATCGAGCGGCGAGGAGTGCATATAAGAAAAGCCTCGTTCGGGAGTATCAAGCTGAAAAGATGATACCCCCAAATCAAGCATTATTCCGTCGATCTCCGAGATCCCGAGAGAGTTAAGGACCTCGTCGATCTCGTAGTAGTTGTTTTGAACTGCAACGAATTTATCAGAAAAAGGTTTTAAGCGCTCGGTCGCCGCAAGTATCGCATCGCCGTCGCGGTCGATGCCGATAAGACGCGAGCCGCAGGGAAGCTTTGAGGCAAGATAAAATGAATGTCCGCCTCCGCCGAGCGTGCCGTCAACGAAGATGCCGCCTTTTTCGGGCATCAGAGCATCGACGGTTTCTTTTAACATTACCGAATAATGATTGAATCCCATTACTCTTTACCCGTATTAAAATCCGAGGCTTATCAAGGTTTGCTCGATATCGGAAACGTCCTCGCTCGAAAGCTCGTTCTTGAATGATTCCTCAGACCAGATCTCAATATGATCGCCGACACCGACGACGGTCACCGCTTTTTCAAGCTTCGCATATTCGCGCAGATTTGACGGCAAAAGTATTCTGCCCTGCAAATCGGGGCTTACCTCCGTCGCCGCACTGAAAAGAAAACGGCGGATCTTGCGCGACTGGATCTCGGGTAACGCATTTATTTTGTCGGTGAAGCGTGTCCATTCTTCACTCGAATAAACTGCAAGGCAGGTATCTACGCTTTTGGTGACGAAAAACGTGTCTTTAAGTTCTTCTCTGAATTTCGAGGGCATAAACAGCCTGCCCTTCGTATCGATAGTATGACTATACTCACCCAAAAACACGTTTTCCACCTCCTTCACAGCTAAACTCGCTTTGCAATCGATTTTTATAGTTTTTTAGGTTTTTCGGTCGAATATTATCCACAATCAACCACATAAAACCACTTTCATCCACTTTCATCAATATTATAAACCACAAAAACCACCGTTTGCAACAAATAAATATGTAAAAAACGCAAAATAAACGAAAAATTTAATATTTCTAAAAAAATACGAACAGAATTTTATATTTGTTCGCGCCTTTCGCGAACATTTGTTCTCTTTGCCGTTTTTTTCGATTTGTATTGCAAAAAAAGGCAAAAGATAATATAATGTATGGGTAATTCAACAAATTTTTGCAAATACGGAGAACGTTATGAACCACATCTTAAAAAAACACAATACATTTCAAGCACCGATGGGACCCGTTGTCACCATCGTCATGGACGGAGTAGCGCTCAGCGATAACGAATGCGGCAACGCTTTCAAGATGGCAAACACCCCCACTCTTGACAGAATAATGAAAGATTTTCCCTGCTTAAAACTCAAAGCGCACGGCACCGCAGTAGGTCTTCCCTCCGATGACGATATGGGCAACTCCGAGGTCGGCCATAATGCTCTCGGCAGCGGACAGGTTTTCAGCCAGGGCGCAAAGCTCGTTTCCAAATCTATTGAAGAAGGCACCATTTATAAATCGGATGCTTGGGAAAAGATCGTAAAACAGTGCCGCGACAACAACTCCGTTCTTCACTTTTTGGGTCTTTTTTCAGACGGCAACGTACATTCCAACATTTCCCACTTGAAAGCACTCGTCTGCCGTGCAAAAGAAGAAAAGATCGGCAAGGTCAGAATTCACATTCTGCTTGACGGCAGAGACGTCGGCGAAACGTCGGCTCTTGATTACGTCGAGCCGTTCGAGGAATTTTTAAATACGCTCCGCGACTCTTCGTTTGACGTTATGATCGCCTCGGGCGGCGGCAGAATGAAGATCACCATGGACCGTTATCAAGCCGATTGGAATATGGTGAAGCGCGGTTGGGATACTCACGTTTTGGGCATCGGACGTCAATTCGCGTCTGCAAAAGAGGCTATCGAAACATACCGCAAAGAAACGCACGCAATAGATCAGGATCTCGACGCTTTCGTCATCGCAAAAGACGAAAAGCCCGTAGGAACCGTAAACGACGGCGACGCCGTTGTCTTCTATAACTTCCGCGGCGACCGCTCGATAGAGATCTCTCGCGCCTTTGACGAAGAAGATTTCACCTGCTTTGACAGAGTGCGCTATCCCAAAGTCGTCTTTGCGGGTATGCTCGAATATGACGGCGATCTGCACATTCCGAAGAACTATCTTGTCTGCCCGCCGAACATCACGAACACGATGGGCGAATATCTGGCAGAAAGCGGAATAAATCAGTTTGCCATCAGCGAAACGCAGAAATACGGCCACGTCACATATTTCTGGAACGGCAACAAGAGCGGATATTTCGATGAGAAGACCGAAACTTATGAAGAGATCAAATCCGATATCGTTCCCTTTGAACAGCGCCCGTGGATGAAATGCGCCGAGATCGCCGACCGCTTGATAGAGGTGATAAACTCCGGCAAGTATAAGTCGATAAGAGTAAACTTTCCCAACGGCGATATGGTCGGACACACCGGCAGCATCGATGCGACGATCGTGAGCCTTGAAGCGCTCGATTTGCAGATCGCAAGGATCTTATCTGCCGTAGATGCGGCGCAAGGCGTTGCCTGCATTACCGCAGACCACGGCAACTCCGATGAAATGTATGAGCTCGACAAAAAGGGTATGCCGAAATTGTCAAAAGACGGCAAGATGAAGGCAAAGACGAGCCATACGTTAAATCCCGTTCCGTTCATCATATACGATAAGCGAGAGAATAAGCCCTATGCAGTCAAGGCGCAAAAAGACACGTTCGGACTATCAAACGTTGCCGCGACCGTCGTCAATCTGCTCGGCTACTCTGCCCCCGATATGTGGGATGAATCGCTCATTGAAGAAAAATAAAACGAAAAGCACCGCAAAAGCGGTGCTTTTTTAACTTTATACGTTCCTCTGCATAGTATTTCTATGTAAAATACTTTGCGGAGGGTATATGGATACTTCTTCTTTGATAAATACCGCCGAATATTTCGGTGCGGCAAATACTTCACGTGGCTTTGAAAACTATTTTCCGAATATTTTCAATCCGAAAAAATTCGATCGCATTTACATAATCAAGGGCGGTCCCGGCTCGGGTAAATCCACAATTATGAAAAAAATCGCAAAAGCGGCTGTTCAAAAGGGATATGAGCCGATCTTATACCGCTGTTCATCAGACGTTCAGAGCCTTGACGGCATCATTGTCGAAAACATCGGCATAATCGACGGAACGTCTCCCCACATCTGCGAAGCGAGATACCCCGGCGCCGTTGAAAGAATAATTGATACGGGAAGATTTTTTGACTGCGAAAAATTAAAAAAGCACAGAGCAAAGATCGAAGAAGCGGTCTTGCAAAAAGAAAACCTTTACCGGATCGTATGCAAGTATCTTTCGGCATCGGGTGAGATCAAAAAGGCGATCGATATGCTGCTTTTATCAGTCATCGACTATGATAAGATGAGGGCGGCGGTAAAGAGGATCATCAAAAAATCGAATTTTGAAAAAGGCGTAGCGCAGTGTTTGCCGATCGAGGCGATATCGGGCGCAGGACACATACATCTTGATTCATATAAAAACGGCGCAAAACGCATATTCTATGTCTATGATAAATATCAAGCGGGTGAGCAGTTCATCGAAGCCGTTAAAACAGAAGCCGAAAAAAATTCGCTCGGTTTTGTCTATTCACCCGGACTTATCGGGAAAGAAACGAGAGAGATAAAGATAGGAGACACCGTTTTTGCGCTGACAAACGATGCAAATGCCGCAAATCTCATCAACACCGAAAGATTTATAAAAAAAGACGAACTCAAAAAAGTGCGCACAAAGCTGCGCTTTTTGATAAAGCTTTGCGACAGCATAACAAAAGAGGCGTGCGCGCTTTTGGCGGAAATAAAAGAGATACACTTATCCCTTGAAAAGATTTATTCGTCCGCCACCGATTTTGAATCTCAAAATCTGCTTTGCGAAGAGATATGCAAAGAGATCTTTTGATATAAATAAAGAACACGGCGTACGCCGTGTTCTTTATTTATTTTTTGGGATTTTTTATCATATCCCAATATTCTTTGCTCGCCCTCTCGGTCTTGTTTTCGCCGAATTCGTAATACTTTGTGTTTTTAACGTCGTCCGGCAAATACTGTTGATATACATAGTGGTTGGGATATGCGTGAGGATATTTATATCCCTGCGCACGCGAAAGCTTCTTTGCGCCCTCGTAGTGACCGTCCATAAGATGCGCGGGAAAGCTTAATCCCTTACCCGTTTGTATATCATTTTCGGCTTTGATATACGCCTCGTTTGCCGAATTCGATTTCGGCGCCGTGGCAAGCATTATCGTCGCATTTGAAAGCGGAATGGATGCCTCCGGCATTCCGAGTTCCCTTGCGCTTTCAACGCAGGCGCGGCAGATAGCCGCCGCTTGAGGATAGGCAAGGCCTATATCCTCCGAGGCTATCACCTGAAGCCGTCGGCAGGCGGAAATAAGTCCGCCCGATTCCAAAAGCCGCGCAAGATAAAGTATCGCCGCATCGGGATCGGAGCCGCGAATGGATTTTTGCAAAGCGCTCAAAAGATCGTAGAAAACGTCGCCGTCACGGTCGAACACGCCCATTGTCTGCGGCACTATCGTGCGTACGTCGTCTTCGGTTATCTCTTTTTTCGAGGCATAATAGGTCTCTTCTAAAATGCCTATGGCACGTCTTACGTCCCCCGATGACATCTGTGCCATCGCAAGGGCGCACTCATCGCTCATCGTCTTTTTCTCGCCCGTTTCGGAATTGAGCATATCGAGCGCATAGAAAAGGCGTTTTGCAATAAGCGACGGCTCTACCGGCTTGAATTCAAAGACCATACTTCTCGATAAAAGCGCGGGATATATGTAAAAATAGGGATTTTCCGTTGTCGATGAAATGAGGGTTATCCTGCCGTCTTCAATAAATTCAAGAAGCGATTGCTGCTGCTTTTTATTGAAATACTGTATCTCGTCGAGATATAAAAGGATGCCTCCGCTGCCGAACATGGTGCCCGTATCGGAAACTATCGCTTTTATATCGGCAATGCCTGCTGTGGTGGCATTCAGCTTATAAAGAGTCATCTGACTGTTTTTTGCGATGATGTTCGCCGTCGTCGTCTTGCCGATGCCGGGCGGGCCGTAGAAGATCATATTGGATATTCTGCCGCTGTTGATCATTCGCGTAATGGCGCCGTTTTTGCCGAAAAGATGCTCTTGACCTATAATATCGTCAAAAGACGTCGGACGCAGTTTATCTGCTAACGGTTGCAATATTCCATCTTCCCTTCTTTATAAGACTTTTTCTCGAAAAATGCCAAAGCGGCTTTTCAAGTATGCGCTTGAAACGGATGAACGCATTTTCTTGGCTCGTATCAATGGGGGATATGAGGATCGAGCGCACATTTAGATTTGCCGAAAGCCACATATCGGTAAAGAACTGATCTCCGATGACGCAAAGGGTGTCTTTGTCGATGCCGTTTTGCAAAATGAATTTTTCGGTGGGATGCGAAAGCGGCTTTTTTGCGCCGTATATACAGGGCAGATCAAGTGTTTTTGCAAAAGCCGAAATGCGCGCATCTTTGTTGTTTGACACGATGAAAAGATATATCCCCGAAGCTTTGAGTTTTTGAATGAACCCGACAGTTTCCTTTGACGGCACACTATCGGAATAGGGCGACAGAGTGTTGTCTATATCAAGGGCAAGAGCGCCTATATTATTCTCTTTCAAAAAGCCCGGAGTTATCATAAATACCGAGTCATAGGCATAGTTCGGAATAATTCCCATACGATTCTCTGTTTCATTTCATTATTATATATTATGATATAATATCGGTGAAAAAAAGTCAACCTTTGCTTTCGGCGCTTTGTCTTGCATTTGCAGTCAAAAATGATATAATATATATAAGATTTTTAATGGCAGGTATTTGTATGAACGTATTTGACAGCACCGTTGCCGCAATTTCCACTCCTTTCGGCAAAGGCGGTATAGCGGTAATAAGAATATCCGGCGACGATGCCGTGAAGATCGCCCAAAAGGTGTTTGTGCCGAGAAATAAAAAACCCCTTTCCGAATGCGAAAAAAACGTGGTTTTCGGCGATATATATTCAGAAGGCAAAATAATAGATACCGGTATAGCGACCGTTTTTTATGCTCCCCACTCATATACGGGAGAAAACACAGTGGAAATATCATGCCACGGCGGAATCCTGCTCACGAAGACCGTGCTTGAAAGCGTGCTTGCATCGGGCGCGCAGATGGCAGGCCCCGGTGAATTCACGCGCCGCGCGTTCACAAACGGCAAGATCTCTTTATCTGCCGCAGAAGCAGTAGGTCTTGCCATAGAAGCGCAGACCGACGAGCAGTTAAAGCTCGCCGCCGCATCGTCGCGCGGAGTATTGTCAAAAGAATGCGGCAAGATCGCCGAGATGCTGAAATCTCTCATATCTTCGGTCTATG
>JAGAFQ010000045.1 GCA_017612495.1 Clostridia bacterium | reverse complement strand
TGCAATAGTATTTTTATTTATGGAACAGTTTTTTCGTGTAATATACGGGCTCTTCGGTCAAGCGCATACCGAGCTTGCGATATACGTCCTCATCGACCGGAGCAAGCATTACCGATGAATGAGCCTCGCAGTCCAAAAGCATACTCAAAGACTCAAATGCCTTCTTTGCCGCCGAATGCTCCTTGGCGCAGATAGAAAGCGCGATGAGCGTTTCGTCTGTATGCAAACGCGGATTATGGTTGCCGAGCAGATCGACCTTTAACTTCTGGATAGGCTCAATAACACTCGGATCGATAAGGCACACCTCTTTTTCAATGCCGGCGATCTTCTTTGCGGCATTCAAAATAGCGGCGCTTGCGGCACCCAAAAGAGATGAATTTTTGCCGGTGACGATCTCGCCGTTCGGCAGTTCTATTGCAACAGCCGGCTGATTATCAGTCGCCGCAGAGCGTTCAAGAGCGCTCTTGACAACTCCTCTGTCTTCGACCGAGATCTTGGCTTGCTTCATCAAAAGTTCTATTTTTGAAACGGGCTCTGACGTTATGTGTCCCTTTCTCGCATCGCATAAAACGTTGAAATAGCGGCGGATGATCTCATCGTTTGCCGCCTTGCAGACCGTATCGTTATCGCTGATGCAATAGCCCGCCATATTGACGCCCATATCGGTCGGCGACTTATAGGGACTCTTGCCCGAAATGCGCTCGAACATTGCGTTCAAAACGGGAAAGATCTCGATATCGCGGTTATAGTTTACGGCAGTCGTGCCATAGGCTTCAAGGTGATAAGGGTCGATCATATTGACGTCGTTAAGATCTGCCGTTGCCGCCTCATAAGCAAGGTTGACGGGATGCTTTAAGGGCAAATTCCAAATCGGGAAAGTCTCGAATTTTGCATATCCGGCAACGATGCCGCGCTTTGAATCGTGATAAAGCTGTGAAAGAGCGGTCGCTATCTTTCCGCTGCCGGGCCCCGGAGCGGTGATGACCACCAAAGGACGGCTGGTTTCGATATATTCGTTTCTTCCGTAGCCCTCCTCGCTGACTATGTATCTTACGTTTGTGGGATAGCCCTCGATGGGATAGTGCAAATATACTTTGATGCCGAGGTTTTCGAGTTTTTTCTTATAAGAAATAGCCTGGGGCTGTCCTTCATATTGAGCGATGACGACACTGCCGACGTATAAACCGTTATCGCGGAATGCGTCGATGAGTCTTAAAACGTCGGTATCGTATGTAATTCCTATATCGCGGCGCATCTTGTGTTCTATATCGGCAGCTTTGATAACGATGACGATTTCGGCTCTGTCGGAAAGCTTTTTTAACATCTGTATCTTACTGTCGGGCGCAAAGCCGGGCAAAACTCTTGACGCGTGATAGTCGTCAAAAAGTTTTCCGCCGAATTCAAGGTAGAGTTTACCGCCGAATTTTTCGATCCTCTTTCCTATTTCCTCCGACTGTAATCTGACGTATTTTTCGTTGTCAAATCCTATGCTGCCGCTCATTTTTTGTTTCCTCCGACATTCTTTGTAAAGTATTCTGTAAGCGCATCGGCAATATATTTCGACGAATTGCCGTCGCCGTAAGGATTCTTTGCATTTGCCATTTTTTCGTATGCTTTTTTATCGTTTAAGAGTGTATCGGTTATCTTAACTATTCTGTCTTTATCAGTTCCGCCCAAAACCGCGACTCCGCACTCAATGCCCTCGGGACGTTCGGTCTCTCTGCGCAAGACAACGCATGGTATCGAAAGTGCCGCCGCGTCTTCTTGTATTCCGCCGGAATCGGTGAGCAAAAGTTCGCTCTTGGCTATAATATTATGCGCATCCATAGGACCTATGGGGTCTATGAGTTTTATTCTTTCGCAGTCCGAAAGAAGCGGGAAAACGGTGTTTCTGACTGCGGGATTGAGGTGTACCGGGTAAACTATCATAACGTCTCTGTGCTTTTGCGCGATCGTTTTAAGCGCCATACATATATTTTCGAGCGGTGCGCCGAGGTTTTCTCTGCGGTGCGCCGTGACAAATATCAAGCGCCAATTTTCGTCATAATCGGGTATTATGCTCTTTATGTCATAGTCAGCTCTCACCGTGTATTTTTTTACCGCGTCTATCTCGGTATTGCCCGTGACATAAACGTTCTCGGTGATGTTCTCGCGTCTTAACTGCTCTCGGCAAAGCTCTGTCGGGATAAAGAAGATGTTCGTCAGCGCCGAAATGAGTTTGCGGTTCATTTCTTCGGGATAAGGCGAATAAATGTCATAAGAACGCAAGCCGGCTTCGACGTGACCTACGGGTATTTTGTGATAAAAAGCGGAAAGCGCAGATGCGAATGCCGTTGTCGTATCGCCGTGAACAAGCACGATATCGGGCTTTTCTTTTTGAAGGACGGGGGCAAGTTTTTCAAGTACGTCAGAGGTGATCGTTTCTATCGTCTGCGCCTCGCGCATAATGTCAAGATCGTAATCGGGCTTTACACGGTATAAGTCAAGCACACTGTGAAGCATCTGACGGTGCTGACCCGTGACGCACACAACGGTCTTGAACTCTTCCCTTTTTTTGAGTTCCAAAACGAGCGGACACATTTTTATGGCATCCGGTCTTGTACCGAAAATGGGCATAACTTTTATTTTATTCACTTATTCATCGCCTCATTTCCGATATTATCAAACGTCTTTTCAAAAGCCTTGTTAAAAAGAAAATCAATTCTGTCGTTTTCGCCGTGCAAATAGAGATATCCGAAAAGAGCCTCAAAGCCCGTTGCACGTCTGTATTGAGCGATAGACGCGCTTTTCGGCGCGGATATGCCGTTTGCGTTTCTGCCGCGCTTGAATATCGCATCCTCTTTATTTGTCAAAAGCGGCAAGATGTTTTCGATGGCATCGCTCTGACTTGACGCCTTAACGAAAAGCAGCGCCAAACGGTTGAGCTCGGCGGTCTCGTGAATGCCCAAAGCTATAAGACCGCGTCTGACACAAACTTCAAAAACGGCGTCGCCGATATAGGCAAGAGCCGTGCCGGAGAGTGACGATGCCCCGTCGAATATCGCCGTATTTTCGGCCATTTGTGTCATCTCCCCATAAAAAAAGTGACGGAGAGCCCGACGATTTTATTCGCCCTGCTCTCCCTTCTATAATATTGATTTATTATATCATATAAAAGCTGATTATTTCAAGATATTTTGCAAAGTTTTTTAACATTTTAAAACAAAAAAAGACGGAAAAATCCGTCTTTTTTCTGCTTATACCTGCATAGGCTCGACGTAAAATTCCGCCGCTTTTCGGCAGTCCTTTTCTTCAAAATAGGCATCGAGCACAGCTTTTTCGAGTTTTGAGCGGAATTCAGATTGTATGGGGTGCGCAATATCTCTGTATGTTCCGTCGGGATTTTTTCGTGACGGCATTACGATAAAATATTTATCGCGTGCAAAGATGACCTTGACGTCGTGAAGAGCCAAAACTCCGTCAAACGTCACCGATACGATGGCTTTCATCGGTCCTTTGTCAAACATCTTTCTGATTTTCACATCTGTAATTTCCATAATAAGCTTTGCATTCCTTTCGGCACGAACGTGCAGCGCAAAACAAGTGTATTTCAGATTGGTATTTCTGAATGTTCAGCGCTTAATTCCCTTTCGGTTTGCCCTTATTATAGATAAAAATAATTAAAATTATTCAAATGGAAAGTGATATTTTTTTTAAAATCTCTTTAATTTTTTCTAAAAATCGCATATAATATCTTTATGGTATAAAAGAAATACGGAGATAACTTTTATGTTCAAGACCCAAAAACGCACTCCAAGTGAAATTGCTGAGATCGTAAAATCTCATGATCATATACATTTTATCGGCATCGGCGGAATTTCAATGTCCGCTCTTGCGTCAATAGCACACAAAATGGGCTTCGAGGTTTCGGGCAGCGATTGGACAAAGACTCATATCACCGAAAAACTCAAGAGCGAAGGCATTGAGATCTTTATCGGGCAGGATGCAAAAAACATTCACGAAAATGAAACGATCGTTTACACCGCCGCCGTATCTGAAACAAATCCCGAAGTTCAAAGAGCAAAAGAATTGGAGCTTCCCTTTATCTACCGCGCCGATTTTTTGAATTACATCATGTGTTTTTCGGAAAGCAGAATAGGCGTTTGCGGTATGCACGGCAAATCGACGACGAGCGCGATGATATCGCATATATTGTATAGGGGCAAGTACGATCCGACCATTATCGTCGGTGCCGAGCTTGACGAAATAGGCGGCACCCACCACATCGGAAAAGGCCGAGAATGTGTCTTTGAAGCCGATGAATACAGCGATTCGTTTTTATCGTTCTCACCGACCATAGCGCTTGTTTTGAACATTGATATCGACCACGTTGACTATTTTCATTCGCTCGATCAGATCAAAAATTCGTTTACCGAATTCATCAAGAAAACGGAAAACGGCGGCTACACGGTATATAATGCCGATAACGAAAACGTTTTGGACGTAATGTCAAGATATACGGGCAAAAAAGTCAGCTACGCCATTGACTCGCCTGCCGATTTTACAGCCGAGAACATAGTATTTTCAAACGGCAACTCGTCCTTTGACGTAATACACAACGGAAAAAATATCGCATCCGTATCTCTTCCCATTGCCGGCAAGCACATAGTATCCGACTCTTTGGGCGCGTTCGCCCTCCTTTATACCTACGGTGTCGATTCTGAAACGATCAAAGACGGCCTTGCAAGTTATTCGTCGGTCAAGCGCAGAATGGAATATAAGTGCAAGATAAACGGCGCCGACGTATATGAAGACTATGCGCACCATCCGACCGAGATTTCTGCAACGCTTTTGGGCATAAAGCCCGGCGTCAGGGGTAGGCTCATCTGTGCCTTTCAGCCGCACACATACACGCGCACAAAGGGACTTTGGAACGAATTCGTGTCTTCGCTCTCAATAGCCGATACGGTGCTTCTCTGCGATATTTACGCCGCAAGAGAAGACGATATTTACGGTGTGAATTCAAAAATGCTCGCAGACGACATAAAAAACGGTATATATCTCGGAAGCTTCGAAAAGACTTATGAATACATCTGCAAAAACGCAAAGGAAGATGACGTCGTCATCATCATGGGCGCAGGAGATCTTTATAAGGTT
>JAGAFQ010000044.1 GCA_017612495.1 Clostridia bacterium | reverse complement strand
TTTCGGCGGTCGGGTGCCGCCGAAATCGCCGCGACATTTGACGGTTTTTGCCTTAAAAACACCCGATTTGCTCTTTTTCAAAGCAAAAACGGCGGCTGTTCAAGCCGCCGAGTCAAATTCGACGGGGTTGTTAAAAAAGTCTGATGACTTTTATAACAACCCCTTTTTTCAATCAGAGAGTAAGGATTCGACAAAGTTTATCATTTCGTTTTTGGAATGGATGTTTTCAGCCTTTTGAATTATCTTTTCTTTGTTGATGCCGTCAAGAGAACAAAACTTATCGAGTGCCGCCGTGTTTTTTGCAAGCTCCATACCAAATGACAGCGGCACGCAGGGGAGCTTTGTGAAGTTTTTGTCCATTTTTTACCCTCTTTCATTTTATACTTTAACGCCCGCCGCCACAGAGCGGCTCGAATAACCGCGTGAAACAGATACAGTTTATTTGCGCAGGTATAGAACTTTCACGCTATACTTTTATCTTCACGCAATTTTTTCTTTGTTGTTATTTTTGCCCGAATAAGTTTTGGTATTCACTGAATAAGCGATATTTTTTTTTGCAATAATCAAATAAAAGCGATCAACAAAACGGAGATCATTATGAAAACGGAAAAACGAAATAAGATCATTGCGGTATTTTGTGCATTGTTCCTTGCGGCTATGGCGCTTTGCATATATTTTGCCTGTGAAAAGAACGGCATATATAAAAAGACCTTGCGTCTGCACGTGATCGCCGAATCAGATTCCGATGCCGATCAGACTGTAAAGCTTGCCGTTAGGGATGCTATATTAAATGAATACGCAAAAACGCTTACAAATATGTCATCAAAAGACGATGCCGCAAAATTTATTCTTGAAAACAGAGAAGCGATCAAAAACTGCGCCGATAAAACGCTTGAATCTTTCGGGGCGGACTATCGAAGCACCGTTGAGATCACAAAAGAGATCTATCCCGAAAGGAAATACGGAGACGTTACCTTGCCTATGGGGGAATATACGTCGGTAAAGATAAAGCTCGGAAAGGCAGAGGGGCATAACTGGTGGTGCGTCTTGTTCCCTCCGCTTTGCCGCGGGGCGGCGACGGCGGAGTATGACGAGGAGGAAGCCGTTTTGAAAAGCGGAGGATTTTCAAAGGGACAGATAAGCTTGGTGCTCAAAGACGAAAGAAAAATACAAATCAAATTCGGCATTTGGGAATTTATCAAAAAAACGTTCGACAAACTTGTGAAAAATTGAAGAATCGGCGAAATAAATGTTGTATTTGAGCGAAAATAGTTATATAATATTATCAAATATACGTTTTATCGCAGTTATATTGCGATTCGTTAAAAAACAGGAGAGTGTAAACTATGAGCAATCTGACATATTCACATGAAGTTGAATGTATGTGCACAGTAGCCAAAGGTCCCAAGCACGACCCGGCGCCTATTCCCGAAGAGGGCAAATGGGTCAACGCAAAGCAGATCACCGATATTTCCGGCTATACCCACGGTGTGGGCTGGTGCGCACCTCAACAGGGCGCCTGCAAGCTTTCTTTGAACGTAAAAGAGGGCATCATCCAAGAGGCACTTGTTGAAACCATCGGCTGTTCGGGCATGACTCATTCTGCGGCTATGGCGGCAGAGATCTTACCCGGCAAGACCATTCTTGAAGCACTTAACACAGACCTTGTCTGCGATGCCATCAATACCGCGATGCGCGAACTTTTCCTCCAGATCGTTTACGGCAGAACGCAGTCGGCTTTCTCTGAGGGCGGACTCATAATAGGCGCCGGAATGGAAGATCTCGGCAAGGGCGCGCGCTCGATGGTAGGTACCATGTACGGCACAAAAGACAAGGGCGTTCGCTACCTCGAAATGACCGAGGGCTATTGCACGAGAATGGCTCTTGACGAAAACAACGAGGTCATCGGCTACGAATTCGTTTCTCTCGGCAAAATGACCGACTTTATCAAAAAAGGTCTTACACCTAACGAAGCATACGAAAAATCCAAGGGCACATACGGCCGCTTCGATGAAGCAGTTAAGTATATCGACCCCCGTAAGGAATAAGGAGGAGAAACGATATGGCACAGTTTGAAGGATATGAAAGACGCGAGGCGAAGATCCTTTCGGTTTTGAAAGAATACGGCATCGCATCTATTGACGAATGTAAAACCATTACCGCCGAAAAGGGTATCGACGTTGACGCGATCGTTCGCTCCACACAGCCTATCTGCTTTGAAAACGCAGTCTGGGCTTATACCGTCGGCGCCGCCATCGCGATAAAGAAAGGCTGCAAAAAGGCTGCTGACGCCGCTGCCGCTATCGGCATCGGTCTTCAGAGCTTCTGCATTCCCGGCTCCGTTGCCGAGAACAGAAAAGTCGGTCTTGGACACGGCAACCTCGGCGCAATGCTTCTTTCCGATGAAACCGAGTGCTTCTGCTTCTTGGCAGGACACGAATCCTTTGCCGCAGCAGAGGGCGCTATCAAGATCGCTCTCAATGCGAACAAGGTCAGAATGAAACCGCTCAGAGTTATTTTGAACGGTCTCGGCAAGGATGCCGCTTTCATAATTTCAAGAATAAACGGCTTTACTTATGTTGAAACCGAATTCGATCCTTTCAGCGAAACGGTCAAGATCACAAAAGAAGTTCCTTATTCAAAGGGACCCAGAGCCGATGTGCGCTGCTACGGCGCTGATAACGTGCCCGAGGGCGTCGCTATCATGAAGCTCGAAAACGTCGGCGTTTCCATCACCGGCAACTCCACGAACCCCACCCGTTTCCAGCATCCCGTTGCAGGCACCTACAAGAAGTGGTGCGTTGAAAACGGAGTCAAATATTTCTCCGTTGCATCCGGCGGCGGAACGGGCAGAACTCTTCACCCCGATAATATGGCGGCAGGCCCGTCTTCATACGGCATGACCGACACTATGGGCAGAATGCATTCCGACGCGCAGTTCGCAGGTTCATCCTCCGTTCCCGCACACGTTGAAATGATGGGTCTTATCGGTATGGGCAACAACCCGATGGTAGGCGCTACCGTTGCGGTCGCAGTTGCAGTCGAAGAGGCATCAAGATAAATTTACAATAAAAAAAGACTTGCTTTTGCAAGTCCTTTTTTATTGCGTTTTTTATATTTTTCTGCACGGTAAAATGAACCAGAAATCAGAGCCTTTACCTATTTCCGATGAAACGCCGTAGCTTGCCCCGTGCTGCGATAAAATATTTTTAACTATCGAAAGACCTATGCCGCTGCCGAGAGTCGGGCGCTTATGCTCGCGGTCTTCGCGGTAATATCTATCCCAGATTGTAGAAAGATTTTCTTTCGCAATGCCTATGCCGTAGTCGATTATGTCGATCTTGACATAGCTCATATCACCGTTTTGAAACAGCCTTTGAACGATTTTTATTGTCTTGTTTTCGCCCGAATAATTTATCGCGTTGTTAAGAAGATTATATATGACCTGTTCTAACTGTTTTCTGTCGGCATAGACGTTTGCGTCACATTCTTTTTCAAATGAGATAAAGAAACCCTCTGCTTCTTTGAATTTGGAATAGCGCAAAACGATGTTTTCGATATCCGAACAGATGTTGTATTCCTCTTTTGACGGAGGCATACGGTCAGCTTCAAGCTTTGAAAGGTCGATAACGTCGTTGACAAGGGCGGTGAGCCGTTTTGTTTCCGATGCGATTATATCGGCGTTTTCCTTTGTGTTTTCTCCCGGGATATCGCGCATCATTTCACTGTAACCCGAGATCATGGTCAGCGGCGTTCTGAGATCGTGAGAAATATTTGCCAGCAGTTCGCGTTTCAGCCTTTCGGCTTTTCCCATTTCGCTTTCGGCGAAATTCAGCGCAGCCGAAAGATTTTCTATTTCTTTATATCCGACGGCGTCAAACACGGCGTCATATTTGCCGTCTGCAAGACGGGATGCCGATTTTTCAAGGCTCGATATCGGCTTTGTTATGCGGTTTGAGATAAAGAGCGCAAACAAAAATGCGATCGCGATAAATGCGATGCTTATTATCCATATCTCCGTCATAAGCGTGTCAGCCGTTTCGCTTATGGGATTTATCGATGAATTGAGCATCAAAAAGTACGGATTTTGAGAGGACGATTTATATAAGCATTTCACGAACAATAGACTTTGCGCCACGTCGTCATAATCTCTGTCTGACATAAACGGGTCGCGCGAAAGATAATTATTCGCGTTCACTTCTTTGTATTCGCCGTTTTCAGACGAATACGCAAGAGATGACAAAATGTATCTGTCAGTCTCATCTGTTCGGTGGACGAAGCAATAGTGAAACGCCTCTTTTGAGATCACGATGTTTCCCGATGAGTCGCAAAGTATCATGCAGATATTGTATTTTTTCGACATTGCCTCGCAAACGCTGTCGAGCTTTCCCGAATTTATATTTTTTTCGACCGTATCGGCGTAAATCTTTATTTCTCTGTTCTTGACCGCCTTATAGATATCGTCCAAAAAAACGACCTGAACGAGTATCAGCGATAAGACGATAAGGGCGGTGAAAAGGGCAAAGTATAAAAAGAGCTTTGTCCTTATCGACATTTTCGATTTATTATTGACAAGCGTCAAAGCGATACCCCATTCCTCTTACCGTGACGATGCACTCCGAATATTTGCCCAGCGTGTGGCGAAGAAGCTTTATGTGTGTGTCGAGCGTTCTGTCGTCGCCGTCGAATTCATATCCCCAAATATCTTCGATAAGACGCCGACGCGAAAGGGCGATGCCGGGATTAGAGGCGAAATAATCGAGCAGTTCATATTCTTTCGGCGTGAGATTTGTCTTTTCGCCGTCGATTTTCACAATGTGTGCGCTGCGGTCTATTTCGATGCCGCCGAGACACAGCGTCTCGCTCTTTTGCACGGTATTTTCGCTGACGCGCGAGAGCACGGCGGCGACTCTCATCATAAGCTCTTTCGGCGAAAATGGCTTGACGATATAATCGTCGGCTCCCACCTCAAAGCCGTGGATCCTGTCATATTCTTCTCCCCTTGCCGAGAGCATGATAACGGGGGTCTTGCCCGTTTTTCTTATTTCTTTGCAGACTGAAAATCCGTCTAAAAACGGCAGCATCACGTCAAGTATGACTATATCGAATTTTTTGTTTTTGCATTTTTGGGCGGCATCCATACCGTCTGCCGATTCATCGACCTCATAGCCCTCGAATTCGGCATATTTGCGCACGAGTTCACGAATGTTTTTTTCGTCGTCAACGACTAAAATGCGTTTTTTATTCTCCATTTGCAGTCTCCTTTACATCTTATATTCTAACTGCGTTTTGTGATATTGTTGTGAAAAAATAATGACGATTTGTTTTCGCCTATTCCTTTTTCGGCTTTACGCCCGAAAGGGGATTTTGGCTCATCGCTTTTCTCATACTGTCATCACTTACGTGGGTGTATATCTGCGTTGTGTTCAACTGCTCGTGGCCGAGTATGTCTTTTAATATTCTGACGTCGACATTTCCGCTCTGATACATAAGCGTTGCCGCGGTGTGACGGAGCTTATGCGTTGAAAGACGGCGATATCCCAGCCCCGCCTTGTCAAGATATTTATATACCATCCATTGCACCGTTTTGGGGCTTATCTTTCTTTGATGGGCTGAAATGAAGAGATATATTCTGTCTTCGGGTCTTACGGTCTGCGTTTTGCGCAGCGACATATATTCGATAAGCGCCGTTTGGCACGCCTCATTCAGATAGATTATGCGCTCCTTTGCGCCCTTACCGACGACGCGCAGATTTTTCATATCCGACGAAATATCCGAAAGGCGTATGCCGCAAAGCTCCGAAAGACGCATACCGCAGTTCAAAAACAGCGTGATTATCGCGTAGTCGCGTATGCGCGAAGGACTTTCATAGTCCTCGTTCACCGTCTTTAACAGAGCAAGACTTTCGTCAAGACTCAAATATTTCGGCAGCGACTTTTTCGGCTTCGGGGAGTCGATGTCGGCTGACGGATCAAAGTCGATAAGACGGGCTTTTTTCGCATAGTATCTGTAAAACGATTTTATCGCCGAAAGCTTTCTCGCCCTTGCCGATTGAGCGTTGTGTCTTACGTCGGCCGAATAGGTCAAAAAGCCGTAGATCTCGGAGGTCGTGACCGATTTTACGTAGTCGATGTCAAGCCCGTCAAGGGGCAGGGACGAGATATCGGCTGAATACAGATCCATCTTCGCGCGTGAGGCGACGATGTATCTGAAAAACGTTCTCAAATCCACAAGATATTCCTCGGCGGTTTTTACCGAGCAATTTTGTATGGTGATCTTATAGCTTTTGAAATCATCGAGTACTTTTATGCTTGTGTGGTTGGCAAGCTCTCTTTTCGGCATTTTCTTATTCCTTTCAGATTTGCTTTTACACACTTATTATACAAAATGCACGCCGAAAATGCAATAGACTTCTCAATAACGCACTTGATTTTTTACCGCGAATATTTT
>JAGAFQ010000043.1 GCA_017612495.1 Clostridia bacterium | reverse complement strand
GCGGCTCTGCCGCCGTAAAAACTCCTTTTTGGCGAGCAGAGCGAGCTCTCGCGCCGAGGGGAGCCCCGAAATTCAGTTTTTGGGGCGGCGATATGCGCGAGTTCCAATTGTAAAACGAAGTTTTACAATTGACAATAAAATTATGCAAAGGGGAGTTTTTATGAACGGCGACAAAACAGTAAATAAAGATACTGTCTTGACAGAATCACCTTATGTCATCGAAATGCGCCATATCACCAAAGTCTTTCCGGGCATCGTGGCAAATGATGACATCACTCTTCAACTCAAAAAAGGCGAGATACACGCACTGCTCGGCGAGAACGGCGCGGGCAAATCGACTCTTATGAGCGTGCTTTTCGGTCTTTATAAGGCTGAAAAGGGAGAGATACTCAAAAACGGCAAGGTCGTTGATATAAAGGACCCCAACGATGCAAATGCTCTCGGCATCGGTATGGTGCATCAGCATTTCAAACTTGTCGATGTATTTACGGTACTCGATAATATCATACTCGGCGTTGAGCCCAACACTTGCGGCTTTTTGAAAAGAAAAGAAGCAAGAGAAAAGGTGCTTCGCCTATCAAAAGAATACGGCTTGAATGTCGATCCCGATGCGCTTGTCGAAGACATCACGGTCGGTATGCAGCAGAGGACCGAGATCTTAAAAATGCTCTATCGCGAAAATGAGATACTCATTTTCGACGAACCTACCGCCGTCTTGACGCCCCAGGAGATCGAAGAGCTTATGTCGATAATGCGCGGACTTGCCAAAGAGGGCAAATCCATCCTCTTTATCACACACAAACTCAATGAGATAATGGAGGTCGCAGACCGCTGCTCCGTTTTGCGCAAGGGCAAATACATAGGCACCGTGAACATTGCCGATACCACCAAAGAAGAACTCTCTAATATGATGGTCGGACGCGATGTTAAATTCGTTGTCGATAAAGAGCCCGCAAAACCCAAAGACGTCGTTTTGTCGGTCGAAAATATGTGCGTCAAGAGCAAACTCCACAAAAAGGATGCGGTGCACAACGTTTCGTTTGACGTTAGAGCGGGCGAGATCGTCTGCATCGCCGGCATCGACGGCAACGGACAGAGCGAATTCGTTCATGCTCTGACGGGACTTGACACCATCGAATCGGGCAAGGTCACACTTTGCGGCGAGGATATAACTCATAAGTCCATTCGCTATCGCAATACCCACGGCATGAGCCACATTCCCGAAGACAGACACAGACACGGCTTGGTGCTCGACTATTCGCTTGAACAGAACATCGTTTTGCAGCGATATTTCGAGCCGCGCTTCCAAAAAGGCGGATTTATCAAGTTCGATGAGGTGCGCGACTATGCAAATGCCCTTATCGAACAGTTCGACGTTCGTTCGGGTCAGGGACCCATCACCGTTGCGCGTTCAATGTCGGGCGGCAACCAGCAAAAGGCGATAATCGCGCGCGAACTCGACCGCGACCATAAATTGCTCGTTGCGGTACAGCCGACAAGAGGACTTGACGTCGGCGCTATCGAATACATCCATTCACAGATCGTCAAGACGAGAGATGAGGGCGCGGCAGTCTTGCTCGTGTCGCTCGAACTCGATGAGGTCATGAACGTTTCCGACAGGATCCTCGTTATGTACGAGGGCGAGATCGTCGGCGAGATCGATCCGAAAAGGACTACTGTTCAGGAGCTCGGCCTTTATATGGCAGGCGCCAAACGGGATACAAAGGAATAAGGAGTGATTAGTATGAAAAAGACCAATGAAAAATTCGATCTTTTGTCAAATAATGCGGTAAAATCCGTGGTTTCATCCTTGCTTTGTATCGTAGGCGGTATTTTTGTCGGCTTTATCGTATTGCTTCTTTTGGCGATCTTCACTCCCGAAATCCCGATAAGCGATGCGTTCAAGGGTCTTACGATAATTCTCGGCGGTCCTTTTGCCTCCGGCAAAGGCGGCGACGTTATGTTTATGATAGGTGAAATGCTCTTTGAAGCAACACCTCTTTTGCTCACCGGCCTTTCGGTCGCCATCGCATTCAAAACGGGACTTTTCAACATCGGCGCTCCCGGTCAGTATCTTATGGGCACCATGACCTCTATCGTCGTGGCTCTCAGCGTTAAATCCACCGGTGCCGGCGGCATTCTCGTATGGCTTTTGGCATTTTTGGCAGGAACGCTTTCCGGTGTTATCTGGGGCGCGATACCCGGCATATTCAAGGCGATCTTCGGTGTAAACGAGGTCATCGTTTGCATTATGACAAACTGGATATCCGCCAACATCGTCAGCTGGGTGTTCAAGCAAAACGGACAGTTTATAAACTCTGCGGGAGGCAAGAGCGCATATACGCTCAAAACTTTCACCAACAACGTTCAAACTCCGAAACTCGGACTTGATAAGCTTTTCACGGGCTCAAACATAGATATAGGCATTTTTATTGCCGTGCTCGTTGCCGTTGCTATGTATATTTTGATGAACAAAACCACGTTCGGCTATGAGCTCAAGGCTTGCGGAAGCAACCGCGAGGGCGCAAGATATGCCGGTATGAGCGCAAAGCGCAATATCATACTTTCAATGGCTATCGCCGGCGGACTTTCTGCTATGGGCGCGGCGCTTTGCTATCTTAACGGCAATATTGAGTTTGCCTGGGATACTTATTCGCGTTTGCCCGACGTCGGCTTTAACGGCATCCCGGCGGCACTTTTGGCAAACAACAACTCACTCGGTGTCATTCTTTCATCCGTTTTCTTGCGCTATATCGACAAGGGCGGCTTTAACCTTGCGGGCTATACAATGTATAACGAATACGTTTGCGATCTTATCATCGCGGTCATCATTTACTTTGCCGGCTTTGCAAAGCTTATACAGATGCTCCTTGGCGGCAAGAAGAAAGACTTTAAGAAGATACCCGATAAACCGATAATCATTCCGGCAGAAAAAGAAAATACCGCAAAGGAGGGTGACAAACAATGACGTTCTTGATCCAACAGACTCTCGTTTGTACTATCCCGCTTTTGATCGTTGCCATGGCAGGTATGTTTGCCGAGCGCAGCGGAATCATCAATATCGCCCTTGACGGTATCATGATAATGGGCGCATTCTGCGGCGCACTCGCCACGTATTTCTGTCAGCAAAACGGCCTCTTCGGCGGAAGCGGACAGCTCGTTTACATTTTCGCTATGCTAATCGCCGCGATAAGCGGTGCGATATTCTCACTGCTTTTGTCGTTTTCTGCGATCAACCTGAAAGCAGATCAGACGATCGGCGGCACGGCGCTCAACCTTTTGGCTCCCGCGCTCGCTCTGTTCATCATCAAGATCTTCTTTATGCAGGATAAGCTCGTTATGCCCAAAGAGACGAAGTTCGTTATCCTCAACAATGATCTTCCCGAATTCTTAAAAGCATTTTTATCAAGAGCCTATATTTCAACGTTCATCGTTATCGCGCTTTACATCGTCCTTTCGATTTTGCTTTATAAGACGAGATTCGGTCTTCGTCTGCGCGCGTGCGGCGAACATCCGCAGGCGGCTGACTCCGTCGGCATCAACGTTCACAGAATGAGATATATCGGCACAACGATCTCGGGTGCGCTCGCAGGTCTCGGCGGATATATCTATATCGCAACACAAGCCGGCGGTACCGCATCGGGCTCTGTTGCCGGAATGGGATTTTTGGCTTTGGCAATTATGATCTTCGGCAACTGGAAACCGGTCGGCATTGCTTTCGGCTCACTCCTTTTCGGTTTGCTCCGTTGCATCGGCTATGCTTATAACTCGCTCGATATCAACGGAGACGGC
The DNA here is from genome assembly GCA_017612495.1 of Clostridia bacterium. Taxonomy (GTDB): domain Bacteria; phylum Bacillota; class Clostridia; order Oscillospirales; family CAG-272; genus RGIG8399. The sequence goes on along the minus strand of JAGAFQ010000043.1, from coordinate 18,151 downwards.
GTCTTTGCGCTCAAAGATCTCGGCTTACCGAACTATTTTTACAATATCATCCCTTATGTTGCCGTGCTTGTCGTTTTGATGTTCACATCGAAAAAGTCAAGGGCTCCTAAGGCAGAAGGCATTCCCTACGATAAGGGCGCAAGATAAAATTTTCGGGGATCGCCTTCGGACGATCCCTGTTTTTTATGAGGTGCTTATATGAGAATGTATGATATTATTCAAAAAAAACGCGACGGCGGAAAACTCACGAAAGAAGAGATAAAGTTTTTCGTTGACGGATATACAAAAGGCGAGATCCCCGATTATCAGGCGTCGGCTCTCTGTATGGCGATCTATTATCGCAAAATGAGCGACCGAGAAACGGCATATCTCACCGACGCTATGGCAAATTCGGGCGATACGCTCGATTTGTCGTGCTTCGGCGCGTTATCCGCCGATAAGCACAGCACGGGCGGTGTAGGCGACAAGACCTCGCTTATCGTCGGCCCCGTCGTCGCATCTCTCGGCGTAAAGCTTGCCAAAATGTCGGGCAGGGGACTCGGACACACCGGCGGAACGGTCGATAAGCTCGAATCGATATCCGGCTATAAGACCGCTCTTTCGACCGACGAATTCATAGATCAAGTCAAAAAATGCGGCATTGCCGTCATCGGTCAAACCGCCGATTTGGCACCTGCCGACAAAAAACTTTATGCGCTCCGTGACGTTACGGCGACGGTCGATTCCATTCCGCTGATAACGTCGAGTATCATGTCAAAAAAACTTGCCGCAGGCTCACGCAATATCGTTTTGGATGTCAAGGTCGGCAGCGGCGCATTTATGAAAACTCCGCGCGATGCAAGACTTCTTGCGAAAAAAATGGTAACCATCGGCAAGAAATGCCGAAGAAATGTGCGAGCCGTTTTGACTGATATGAACGTGCCGCTCGGCAATGCGGTCGGCAACGCGCTTGAGATCAAAGAAGCGATCGCAGTTTTAAGAGACGGCAAACGGGGAGATCTCTATGACGTATGCATAGCCCTTGCAACTCAAATCGTTTCGCTCACGTTCAAGCTCGATGAAAAGAGCGCAAGAGAAAAGGTTATGGGCGCCGTTTCGGACGGCTCGGCATTTGCAAAGATGCGCGAGTGGATCGCGGCGCAGGGCGGCGATGTTTCGCAAATCGATCATCCCGAAAAATTGCCGACGGCAAAATATGAATACAAAGTCGTTTCCGAAAAAGACGGATATATCGAAAAGATGGATACTGAAAAGATCGGCATATCGGCAGTTTTGCTCGGCGCGGGCAGAAAAGCCAAAGAAGATCCCATCGACCACGCCGCAGGAATCATCATCGAAAAAAAGACGGGCGACCGCGTAAAATGCGGTGACGTCCTTTGCACGCTTTTTGCAAACGACAAATCGCTTTTCTTATCGGCAAGGGAAGAATATCTTTCTGCGATAAAATTCGGCGAGCATTCGTTTGAAAAACAGCCTGTGATTTACGGAATTATAAAATAAGGAGAAAGACAGTGCTTTTGATAGGTGTAGCAGGAGGCTCCGGAAGCGGAAAATCCACGATCGTTGAAAAACTTTTGAAAAAATTCGGCGACGATATCGGCATAATACGCCACGATGACTATTACCGTTTTCAGCCGGATACGACGTATGAAGAGAGGTCAAAGACAAACTATGACTGTCCCGATGCGTTTGAGACCTCGCTTCTTGTAAGACAGCTCAAAGAGCTGAAACTCGGCAAAAGCGTTATGTGTCCCGTCTATGATTTTACCGTTCACAACAGAAGCGACGAGGTCAAAGAGATAAAGCCGAAGCCCGTTATGCTCATCGACGGTATATTAGTCCTTGCAGACGATGATCTGCGCTCACAGCTTGATATGAAAATTTTTGTCGATACGGATGCAGACATTCGCATTCTGCGCCGTGTCAAGCGCGATATGAGGGAAAGGGGAAGAACGATCGAATCCATCATATCGCAGTACATAGATACCGTGAAGCCGATGCACGAAAAATACGTTGAGCCGAGCAAGCGCTTTGCGGATATCATCATTCCCGAGGGCGGACACAACGCCGTTGCAATGAGCGTTATTGAAAATTACATAAAGAACTATTTGCAAACTTGCTTTGAATAACAAAAAAGCACTGATTTTTCAGTGCTTTTTATATGTTATTATGCGAAATTCCGTCGTTACGTCGAGCGACTGTATTTGAAAAAGTTTTTTCTGATCGCTTTCTGACGTCTTGTAATAATACGGTGTCATCAAAAACAAATCGTTTATCACCTCGTTTGTGGGGAGATGAACGGTCTTTTTTATATCGTAACAGTCGATTATCTCAAACGGCGGCTCATCGAATGCCGTGACCTCGTTAAGATACGGCTTGTCATATATCTTCGCTTTCAGTTCATATAGGTGATTTTCAAGCGGTATGGCACGCACGGCAATTCCGCCGTGTGATAACACTCTTGAAAACTCTTCGGCGCAAAACGGGGCAAAAACGCTTATTATGACGTCCAAAGAATCGTCTGCAAAGGGAAGCTTATTCACTCCGGCGACCGCCAAATGAAAATCGTTTGCTCTTTTCTTTGCGGCGGCAACCGCGTTTTTCGATATGTCAATGCCGTAAACGTCGGCAAAAATGCCGCATTTTCCGAGCTGATCTTTTATGCCCTCCGAATAATAACATTCGCCGCATCCGGCATCCAAAAGCTTTATGTCTTTTTTATCGGAAAAGGCAATGATCTTTTTTGCAAGTGCATCTTTTAAGTGCGCATAATGATCGCCGCTCAAAAATCTTTTGCGGGCGCTCACCATCGCCTTGTCGTCGCCGTGGCGCTTTTTTGATGACGCTTGCGATAAAAGAAGATTGACGTATCCCTCTTTTGATTTATCAAAGGAGTGACCGTTTTTGCAGACGTAACGCTTGTCTTCTTCGCAAAGTATCTCTTTGCAGTTGGGACAGGTAAACATAAATTTCTCCTAAAAATTCGGGGTAAGCAGCGCTTACCCCTTATTTTTTATTTTACGACCGATATACCGATCACGGCATTTGTGCCGTTGATATCCCACTCTGCGATATATCCGCTCGGCTCTTTGCATTCAACGGAATCAGCCAAAACGATCCTGCCGATCTCGTCTTTGTATTTGAGCAATATGCCGGAAAGCTTTTCGTCCGACTTCATAGTGAGGGCGATGTGGTTTACGACCTCAAAGCCGGCATCTTTACGCATAGACTGTATCTTGCTGATAAGCTCGCGAACGTAGCCCTCGTCGATGAGTTCATCCGTCAAAACGGTGTCAAGAACAACGGTGATGCCCTGATCGGTGAGAGTTACCGTGCCCGGCAGATTCGAGGTTTCGACGATTATATCCTCGGCAAGGAGCTTTATCTCTTCGCCGTCGGCGCAAACGGTGATAAATCCGTCTTTGTTAAGGGCTTTCATATGCGAATTTCCGGTGAGCTTTGAAAGTTCCTCTCTGACTGCGCCGAGCTTTTTGCCGAGCTTCTGACCGAGTGTGCGAAGCTGCGGCTTGAAGATATAGGACGTGAAATCGGTTGTATCTTCAACGAACTTTATGTTCTTGATATTGAGTTCATCCAAAACGATGTCGCAATATTCTTTTTCAAGAGTATTTTCGGCTTTGACAAAGATGTTTGCAAGAGGCTGACGGTTTTTGAGCGCGGCGGCATTACGCGCGGCACGTCCGACGGTGACGATCTTCAAGACCTCGTCCATCGAGTTTTCGAGAGCTTTGTCTATATATTTTTTCTCGGCTTCGGGATAAGCGCAGAGGTGAACGCTTATGGGCGCATCCTTATCTATCGAACAAACGAGATTGCGATAGATATCCTCCGAGATAAAGGGAACAAGGGGAGATGAAAGCTTTGCGAGCGTCACAAGCGCGGTATAAAGAGTCATATATGCCGCGATCTTGTCATCGCCGTTTCCGCTTGCCCAATATCTCTCTCTGCCGCGGCGAACGTACCAGTTAGAAAGGTCATCGACAAAGTTTTGAAGCACCTTGGTCGATTCGGTGATGCGGTAGTTTTCAAGATGGTCGTCAACGGTCAAAATAAGGGAGTTAAGCTTCGACAAAAGCCACTTATCCATAATTGTGAGCTTGCAATCGTCGAGCTTGTATTTTGTTGCGTCGAATGAGTCTATGTTTGCATAGAGAACGTAGAACGCATAGGTGTTCCAAAGAGTCGAGATGAACTTGCGCTGACCTTCGAGCACGGCTTTGCCGTGGAAACGGTTGGGCAGCCACGGCGCGGAGTTTGAATAGAAATACCAGCGGATGGCATCTGCGCCGTAAGTTTCAAGAGCCTCGAACGGATCGACGGCATTGCCTTTCGACTTTGACATCTTCTGACCGTTTTCATCCTGAACGTGACCGAGCACGAGCACGTTCTTATAAGGCGCTTTGTTGAAGATGAGCGTTGAGATCGCGAGCAGAGAATAGAACCAGCCGCGCGTCTGGTCAACGCCCTCCGAAATAAAGTCCGCAGGGAACTGACTCTCGAACAGTTCTTTGTTTTCAAAAGGATAGTGATGCTGCGCAAAAGGCATGGAGCCGGAGTCAAACCAGCAGTCGATGACCTCGGGTACTCTCTTCATCGGCTTGCCGCATTTGGGGCAGCGTATAGTCACATTGTCGATATAGGGGCGGTGAAGCTCGATATCGTCGGGGCAGTTATCTGACATGGATTTGAGCTCTTCGATGCTGCCGACGGCGTGCTTATGTCCGCATTCGCATTCCCATATATTAAGCGGAGTGCCCCAATAACGGTTACGGCTGATGCCCCAATCCTGAACGTTTTCAAGCCAGTCGCCGAAACGGCCCTTGCCGATGGAATCGGGCATCCAGTTGACCGTATTGTTGTTGCGAATGAGGTCGTCTTTGACGTCGGTCATCTTGATGAACCATGATTCGCGTGCATAGTAGATAAGAGGAGTGTCGCATCTCCAGCAGAAAGGATAGCTGTGCTCGAATTTAGGTGCGGCAAAGAGAAGATTTCTCTCGGTCAAATTCTTCAAGACCTCGGGGTCGGCATCCTTGCAGAACATACCCGGCCAAGCGGTCTCTTTTGTCATCTGACCCTTTGCGTCTACGAGCTGAACGAGCGGCAGGTCGTATTTTCTGCCGACGTTCGCGTCATCTTCACCGAACGCGGGTGCGATATGAACGATGCCCGTACCGTCTGTCAGCGTGACGTAGTTGTCGCAGGTGACGTACCAGCATTTCTTTTGAGGCTTTACAAAGTCAAAAAGCGGCTCATATTCGCGGTATTCAAGGTCGCGTCCTATGAACTTCTCGATGAGTTCGATATCTTCGCCGAGCACGGTTTTCGATAATGCCTCGGCAATGTAATATACCGTGTCGCCGGCTTTGACCTTGACGTATGCTTCGTCGGGGTTTACGCAAAGCGCAACGTTTGAGGGCAAGGTCCAGGGAGTGGTCGTCCATGCAAGAAAATAAGCATCTTCGCCCTTGACCTTGAATTTTACAACGGCACTGCGTTCCTTGACGTCCTTGTATCCCTGCGCTACCTCGTGGCTTGAAAGCGGAGTGCCGCAGCGCGGGCAGTAGGGAACGATCTTGAATCCCTTATAGAGAAGTCCGCGGTCAAAGATCTGTTTGAGCGCCCACCATTCCGATTCGATAAAATTGTTGTCGTATGTGATATACGGCTTTTCCATATCGACCCAGAAGCCGACGGTGCGCGAGAAGCCCTCCCACATGCCTTTATATTTCCAAACGCTCTCTTTGCATTTGGAAATAAAGGGCTCAAGACCGTAACTCTCGATCTGATCCTTGCCGTTGATGCCGAGCGATTTTTCGACTTCAAGCTCAACGGGAAGACCGTGGGTATCCCAGCCGGCTTTTCTCGGAACGTTATATCCCTTCATCGTGCGGTAACGGGGGATCATATCTTTGATAACGCGCGTTAAGACGTGGCCGATATGCGGCTTGCCGTTTGCCGTCGGAGGACCGTCATAGAATGTGTAGGTCTGACAGTCGGCATTTTTGAGAAGCGATTTCTCAAAGATCTGATTTTCACGCCAAAAGCGCTCTGTTTCTTTTTCGCGCTCAACAAAATTCGCATTTGTCGGAACTTTTGAATACATAAATACCTCCAAAAAATAAAGGTCTTACCCAAGACAGGGCAAGACCGTAATGCTATAACCACCTGTATATAAATATACAAATCCGATAACGGGGAAAACCGGTCGAAATTACTTGGCAAAAGCCGTTTACATCGACTGCTGGAAGTGATCTTCACATTTGCAAATACTCATAACGGGCTCGCACCGTCCCCGTTTCGCTTGGATTTTTTTCGCAAAGTTACTGTCTTCGTCAAAGCTTTGATATGTTACGTTAAAAAGTTTACTATACTATATACAAAAAGTCAACAGTTTTGTGCCGAAATTCACCAAAAAGCCCTTATTTATGCGATTTATTTGATACAAATATATTGACAAATTGTGAATTGTGTTGTAATATTATGGCATAGGGCACAAGATGGGTATTGGGGGATATGATTTTTGTGCCGTAATAAATCAGCAAAAAATATATTTTAGGAGGATATACCAATGAACAAGAAAGAAATTATTGCATATCTCGGCGAAAAGACCAATGTATCCAAGAAAGACTGCGCTTTAGTACTTAACGCTTTCATCGACATGATTCCCGCTAAACTTAAAGCAGGTCAGAAGATCCAGCTCGTCGGTTTCGGCACATTTGAAGCTCACAAGCGCGCAGCTCGCAAGGGTACTAACCCCCGTTCCGGCAAAGCCATCAACATCAAAGCTTGCACAGTTCCCGCATTCAAGGCAGGCAAAGGCTTTAAGGATGCCGTTAAATAATCAAAGCACAATAAAAAAGAACCGCTTCGGCGGTTCTTTTTTTTTGCTTATTATAACATTGATTCATATTCGGTATTGTTTTGCTTTTGATGTTTTTTCAGGCAGAAAATATAATAGAGCACGGCAAAAACGATATATATCAGCACGAACGCCGCAGAAACGATAAGAGTGTTTCTGCCTTTTTGCAAATTTTTTGCCAAAAGTCTGAAAATGATGATAAAGTCGGCATAGCTTATGCAAAAGTGTATCACGTAGCGAAGCCACAGCTTGATCTTCTCGGCGTTAAATATCTCCGTTGCCGCAGATATGACGGCGCAAAAGATGAGAAGATATACCTCTTGCAAAAGGTTCAGCGCCGGCAGTATTTCGGGGTTCGACGCGGCGGCGATAATGAGCCAGAAGAGAGATAATAAAACGTAGAATACACAACTGCGGGAGATTATTCTTTTTGCGCTCGTTTTCATATTTGATACCTCGAATATCAAAAGATAGACAAAAAGGCTGTTTTAGAAAAACAGCCTTTTTTGAACAGTGCGGTGATCAGTCGGCATAAACGCTGACGCGCTTTTTGTCATTCTGAGTGCGCTCAAATTTTACCTTGCCGTCGATAAGTGCGAACAAGGTGTCATCTTTGCCGATACCGACGTTGTCGCCGGGATGTACGTTTGTACCTCTCTGACGAACGATGATGTTGCCTGCTTTAACTACCTGACCGTCAGACTTCTTAACGCCGAGTCTTTGAGCGTTACTGTCACGGCCGTTCTTGGTAGAACCAACACCTTTTTTATGTGCAAAGAATTGTAAGCTTAATCTAATCATGGTCCTTCCTCCGTCAAATGTTATTTTTAATGGAACTTAAACGGGAACTTCTTCAACGGAAACGTCGAGATAATCATAATAATCTTCGATCATATCCATAAGTTGCAAGTAGTAACCCTGAATTACACCGCAAGCGGCGTATTGACGCTTTTCTTCGGCACCGACACAGGGCAGAGCGGTTTTGACCGTGACCGTGATATCGGTGGTCGCGTCGTCGATTTTGTAATCTACGTCTATTCCGAATGAGACCTCAAGAGTATTGATCAAAAGCATGGTCATTGAAGACACAGCCGCGCAGACAATATCCTTGCCCGCATCGTCATACTCCGCATGTCCCGTTTCGCGAAAACCGTAGAGAACGTCATCGTGTTTGAAAAAAGTAATCTTAATCATTTTCAGCAGGTTATGCTGTCGATCTGAACCTTAGTGTAGGGTTGACGATGACCGATTTTCTTTTTCTCGTTCTTCTTTGACTTATAGGTCAGAATGTAGATTTTCTTACCTTTGCCGTTCTTAACGACTTTAGCGGTAACTTTGGCGCCGGCAACACAAGGATCGCCGACTTTGAGAGATGCGCCCTCACCGACAGCCAAAACATCTTCAAATGTTACGGCTTCGCCTTCTTGAGCGTTCAATTTTTCGATGAAGAGAATATCTCCCTCTGTGACTTTGTACTGCTTTCCGCCTGTTTTGATAATAGCAAACACGAAAAGCACCTCACTTTCATTTATAGACTCGCTGAGTCAGGCAAGCAATGCTTTTTAGGAGCCTGAATTCACGCGGCGATTTATTATACCACTTTATTTTTATGAATGTCAATACTTTTTTGGGCTAAAATGCCCTGAAATATCGCATTTTTTCTTATTTTTGAGAATTTTTTGCAGATTTTACGGTATTTTTGAGAAGAGACGTTATCGTCATGGGTCCAACCCCTCCCGGAACGGGGGTGATATAGCCTGCGATCTCTTTTACGTTTTCAAAATCGACGTCGCCGCAAAGCTTGCCGTCATCGCCGCGGTTTATGCCCACGTCGATGACGCATGCGCCGCTTTTGACCATATCGGCGGTGATGAACTTCGGCTTTCCCACGGCGCATACTAAAATATCGGCGCGCCTTGTGATATCGGCAATATTTTTCGTTTTCGAGTGGCAGACGGTAACGGTGCCGTTTTGCAAAAGCAAGAGCATCGCCATCGGTTTGCCGACGATGTTGCTTCTGCCGACTACGACACATTCTTTGCCGCAAACGTCAATTCCGCTTTCCGCCAAAAGCGTCATAACGCCCGCCGGAGTGCAGGGGAGCATATCCGGGCGGCCGAGCGACAAAAGCCCGACGTTTTCGGGCAGAAAGGCGTCAACATCCTTTGACGCTTTTATGTGCGAGAGTATTTTTGTCTCGTCAAGGCCCTTGGGCAATGGCAGCTGCACCAAAATGCCGTGTATCTTGCCGTTTGCGTTCAAAGCTTCGATGTTTGCGATGATTTCTTCTTCGGAGGCGTTTTCGGGCATCCTTATTACCTCTGAATATATGCCCGCCTCTTCGCAGGCGCGCTCTTTGTTGCGCACGTAAACCGCCGATGCGGGATCGTCCCCGACGATGATCACCGCAAGTCCCGGCAAAATGCCGCTATTTTTCAATTCTTCCGCTTCTTTTGCGATCTTTTCGCGCTCCGCTTTTGAGATCGCTTTGCCGTCAATTATTTTCGCCATCTTTGTTTTCACCTTCGCTTTTATCTTCACCATCGCCATCGGCATCGGCATCGGCATCGTTTTCGGCTTCAAACTTTGCAAAAGCTTCGGCTCTCGCTCTTTCTTCAATAGCCAAAACAGGCTCGGCGTGTCTGTCGCGTATGCCGAATATTATCAAAAGTATTCCGCCGACAACGAAGCAGAGAAGTGCCAGAAGCTGTGAGATCCTGATACTTCCGATATAGAGACTGTCGGTGCGCAAGCCCTCGATGAACATTCTTCCGAAGCCGTACCAGGTAAGATACATCAAAAGGACTTTTCCGTGATATTTTTTCTTCCTGTAAAGAAGATTTATAAGTACGAAGCCCAAAAGATTCCAGATGACCTCATAAATAAACGTGGGGTGGAATACACCGATCGTATATGAATAGCCGCTTTCGCTCATCTTTCCGAGCTGCATTCTCAAAAAGAAATTTTCAAAGCCGGGAGTTGCGATCTTTCGGCCTAAAAATTCAAAAGACTCAAGCGTTCCGTAAGCTTCGGCATTCGTGAAATTTCCGAAGCGGCCGAGCATTTGACCGATCATCGCGGCAGGGGCGGCAATATCGAGGAATTTGAGCGGATTTATTTTTTTATAAATTGATGTGCCGATTATCGCGGCGATACCGCCGATAACACCGCCGTATATCGCGAGTCCGCCTTCCCATATCGCTATTGCCTCATAAAATGACGAAAACTCGTCAAGCGAGGTCAAAACGTAATATAATCTTGCGCCGATAATGCCGAAAATGACGGCAAAGATCGCAAGGTCGATGATGTCATCCGAGTCAACGCCTTCCTGTTTTGCGCGGCGCGAAGCGTAGATCACCGCCAAGATCATACCGACAACGATAAAGATGCCGTACCAGGCGACCTTTATATTTTCCGTTATCTGCAAAGCGGTCGGATTGATCTTGAACGTAAGATCACCGAGACCCGGAAAAGTGATTATGTTTGTCATCTTTGAAACACTCCTTATTTTTTGTTGGGTTTTATGACGGATAAAACAAAGTTATCGGGGCAGAACATATCCGATCTCAAAAGCGAGATAACGTCATCTTTTGTAACGTCGGCAATGACAGAAGAATATTTGAGCATATCGAAGCCGTCGAAGAAAAAGTCAACGAAGCTGTTGGCGATCTCCTCCGTCGAATCGTATGCGCATATTTCATCGGCATATATTGCGCGCTTCGCCCTTAAAAACTCATCGTCGCCGATCGTTTTATCAAGGCGCAGACACGAAATATATGCGCATATTTCGTCATAGAGCTTTTCCGGTTCGTGGGATGCCGCGGAGATCGCGGCATAGGCATAAGAATCGGAATTTTCATATTCCTCGTCAAAGTTGCCGCTCAAAAGGCCTGATGTGTAGGTCTTTTCGTGCAGATGGCTTGAAACTCCGAAGAGAATGTTGAGAAGAATATCCACGGCGGCACATCGCTTTTGTCTTTCTTCGGCAGTCGCTTTGAGATCACAGTCTTTAAGACCTATCATCATAATGGGCAGCGACACGTCCATTTCTTCTTCGACTTTGTGTCTGTTTATCTTCTTCGGCTCCGAAACGGTCATCCTTTGCGGCACAAAGCCCGAAAGAGAAGCCATATCTTTTTTTACGATCTCCAAGACCTTTTCTTTATCGCAGTCGCCGCAGACGCAGATGACGGTGTTCATCGGATTATAAAAAGTCTTGTGGCAGTCATAGAGAATCTTCGGTGTGATCTTTGAAATGGAATTTACCGTTCCGCAGACGTTTTTCCTTATCGGATGCTTTGAATAGAGCGATAAGAGCAGATTGCGGTAAAGCTTTGAGGACGGAGAATCGTCGTACATACGAATTTCCTGCGCGATGATACCTTGTTCTTTTTTAACGCTTTCGTTTGTAAAATACGGCTTTGAGACCATATTGCACAGAACGCCGAGCGATTCATAAAAATTGTCGGTGCAGGAGAATAAATAAGCGGTCTTATCGGATGAGGTAAACGCGTTTGCGTTCGCGCCGAGCGCGGCAAAGTCAGAAAAAGCATCATTGCCCGACGGCATATCGAACATCTTATGCTCCAAAAAATGCGCAACGCCGAGAGGGGGCTTTGTATATTCATTTGCACCCATCGGAATGAATTCGCAGTCGTTTGCGCCGTATTTTACGGCACAGACGGCATAAAACGTTGACATCTTTTTGGGGAACACACATAATGTGAGTCCGTTTTCGAATTTATAAAGATAATATTTTTCGCCGATCTTCTTATCGGAGATCTCATTCCATTTGTTCATCGGATAAAACCTCCCCATTGCCATCGCAATCGTCTTCGCCGTCGCTCTTTAAGAAAAATACCGTGTCGGGCTTTGTGCACTTTGCGGCATAGATAACGTCATTTCTTGTTACGTTCTGAATGTTTTTTACCCTTATATCAAGATCGAGGCTTTTTGAATAGAGATTGCACAAAAAGTAAGTGTTTTCGAGCGCCAAAGCACTGTCAAAACTCTCTTTGACCGTGTTTATGAGCGAAAGCTTCGCAAAATAGAGTTCTTCATCCGAGAACTCACCGTTTTTGATTTTTTCAAGCTCCGCGAATATCGCTTTGCATACCGTATCTTTTTTGCCGCATTCGATACCCGAGCTTACCGCCATTATGCCCGTGGCGGAAAAAAGGGCGGATGAGCAATAATAGCAGAGCGACATTTTTTCCCTTATATTGCAGAAAAGTTTGCTTTGGATACCTCCGCCGTAAAGCTCGTTCATTACGTCAAAGGGCACAAAAGAGCCGTCTGTCAAGGTCTTGCCGAGCGTAAAACCGATGCAGAGCTTGCCCTGGCGCACGGGGGCGCTCTCGGTTATTTCTTTAATACCGGTACCTGTTCCCGAAAAAGCTTTTGTGCCGGTGTCTATATCCGAATGGGGCACACGTCCCGAAAAGATCTTATATATGCGATCTTTTATTACCTGCGGGTCTGTCCTGCCGACAAAATAGACCGAGGCAAGCGAATTCTTTATAAGATCGAAATATGCGGCGGTAAGATTTTCTTTGGTGATATCTTTGAGAATTTCAGTATCGCCCAAAGCATCGACGCATCTGTAATCGTTTTGCATCATTTCCTGCATCATGCGTTTTAACGCATAAACGCTCTTGTTGTTTTTGCGCGATTTGATAAGATCGATCTGCATCGCTTTTTCGCTGACGACGTATTCCTCTTTGAAAGTGCCGTCTGATAAGAGAGGATGAAAGATCAGCTGCTCGAGGATATCGAAAGCGCCGCCTTCGATATCGCAATCGTCCGGAGCAAATCCGGAGTCAAGGTAGTCAACGGAGAATTCAAGTATTAAGCACGAGCCGCTCTTGAAGGTGCGAATTTGAGGCACGAGCGCATAAAGGCGCTGACTCTCGCTCGAGAGGGCGGCTATCGTGGGATATTTTTCGCAGCCCCGTTTTATGACCCGTGACAAGAGCGAGAGCAGGGATGCGTTCTTTTTATTTATCGGTTTTATGAATTTCACGCTGACGACGTTCGTTTTGAATTTGTCGGTCGTTATCGCGTGCAGATCAAGGTTTTGCAAAACTGCAAGATCGGTAGTTTTCATTCGTCCTCCGAATTAAGAGAATATCAGCATATATAATACAACATTTATCATAAAAAAGCAAATATTTTCGTGCGATGAAAAACGACACGATGCATCTTTTCCGAAAGAATGCCGCAAAACAATTATTAAAAACAGTTTATAAATTATCGACAAATATTAAAAATATAATTAAAAAATTTACAAATGGCTTTTTGCCGATAAACTTGACAAAAACGGAATAATGGCTATAATGGATAGTGCTTTTTATAAAAAAGCCCACCCGAAAACGAGTGGGCATATATAAAACCGCCTTAGCTTTTGTCGTGTTCAGATCCTTTGTGTTCGACGTCTGCAAAAGCATGGGACGGATATTTTAACAGTGACCGTAATACATTTTATGGCATATTTTGTGTGTTGACACCTGCAAAGATCCGCTTCATTTCAGCCGTTTTCGGCATTTGAAGAGATTTTTGCGCGACCTTGCCGTACGGTTTGCGTTTTATCTCAAATTATTTTAAGTTAATTATTTTTCGAAGGAGCAATATAAATGATCAAAGTTTCACCTTCTATACTTGCAAGTGATTTTTCAAAACTCGGCGACGAGATAAAGAGAATTGAAGAGGGCGGTGCCGTCTATGCGCACATCGACGTTATGGACGGTCAGTTCGTTCCGAACATAAGCATCGGTCCCTGCATCATCCAGTCTGTACGCCCCCATTCCAAGATCGTTTTCGATACGCATCTTATGATCGTAAACCCCGGCAAGTACGTTCCCGATTTTGCAAAAGCCGGTGCCGACATCATCACCATCCACTATGAGAGCTGCGAAGATCAGATCGAGGTCTTAAAGCAGATAAGAGCGCTCGGCAAAAAGGCGGGAATTTCAATAAAGCCCGCAACGCCCGCATTCGTTTTGGAGCCCTTGCTCGAATATGTCGATCTTATCCTCATTATGACCGTTGAGCCCGGTTTTGGCGGACAGTCCTTTATCCCCGAGACGATGGCAAGCCTTCGCGACGTTTATGCGATGGTCAAAAAGAGCGGATATGATATCGACATCGAGGTCGACGGCGGAATCAACGACAAGAACGCCGAAATCGCCGCAGAAAACGGCGCAAACGTGTTTGTCGCAGGTTCAGCAGTCTTCAAAAATCCCAACGTCGCAGAGGCGATTTCGGGCATTCTCGAAAGCGCTCGCCGCGGTGAGGCAAAGCGTCTCGAAAACGAAAATAACTGAAAATACCGATATTACATAAAGCGACGGCGTCTGCCGCCGCTTTTTTTGTGTCCTTTTTTCAAATGCGCCATATAGTATTAAGAGAATGATGCTCACGGAGGCACTTTTATTGTGACAAAACGACACAGTTTTATAAAACCCATCAAAAAGCCGATGCCGGCAATTTCTCCGCTGTCGTACGGCTTTATCAAGGTAAACGCTTTTTCGGCACGAGAAGCCCTGCCTGTCGATACCGCAAGCGTTCGCATATATGAGGCAGGAGAGGTATTTCCTCCCGTGCTTGTGAAATCTCTTGTGACCGACAGTGACGGCTCGACTCAAAACATAGCCGTCGAAACGAAGCTTGACGATAAAAACGGCATTGCGAGATCGCGTTATTCCGTATTCGATATCCACATATCCGCTTACGGCTACGGTGATATTTTCTATCGCAACGTCACGGTCTACAGCGACAGTCTGACACTTCAAAACGTCAATCTGCTGCCGCTTTCCGAGAACGAAAGCGATTCATCTTACCCATACAAAGAATACAGAGTTTATGAGTGAGGTAAATATGAACAGTCGAGCATTACCGATCATTCCGGAATTCATAACCGTACATATAGGCACCCCGGGCGACGGCGGAGAAAACGTGACGGTTTCTTTTCCGGATTACATAAAAAACGTCGCATCTTCCGAAATATATCCGTCGTGGCCCGAAGCGGCTCTTGTCGCCAATATAATAGCCCAGGTCTCATTTGCCTTAAACCGCGTCTATATCGAATATTACCGCAGCAGGGGATATGATTTCGACATCACCAACAACACCTATCTTGATCAGTCGTTCATACCCGGCAGAAGCATTTTCGAGAGCATATCGGAGGCGGTCGACCGGCGATTCAACACCTATATCCGCCGCGAGGGGGCGATAGAGCCGCTTTCGGCAAAATATTGCGACGGTGAGCTTTCGATGTGCGACGGACTTTCGCAAAACGGCAGTTTGTATCTTGCCAATCAGGGCTACAGTGCGTTTGAGATCTTGCAATACTATTACGGAAACGATATCGGGCTTGTCGAGAATGCGCCGATAGAGAAAATAAGCGAGTCATATCCCGGTGTCGAGTTATCTCTCGGCTCTTTGGGCAACGACGTAAGATACATTCAAATACGTCTCAACCGCATATCCGTCAACTATCCGAACATACCGAAGATACCCGTGCCCGACGGAATTTTTACCGAGGATACCGACAAAGCGGTGCGCGAATTCCAAAGACAGTTCAATTTGAGCGTTGACGGCATCGTCGGCAAGGCGACGTGGTATAGGATAATCTACGTGTATAACGCCGTAAAGCGCTTATCGGAGCTTGTGTCGGAGGGAATAACGCAAGATGAAATAGAGCCCATATATGCCGATAGATTGCAGCTCGGCGACGAAGGCTACGGCGTGCGCGCGCTGAGCGTCGTTCTGGCGCTGATAGGCGAATATATAGAAACCGTGCGTATAGTCGATGTCGGAGATGTGTTTGACGAAAACATAAAAAATGCGGTCGAGGATTTTCAGCGCACGTACGGGCTGCCGATAACGGGCGAGGTCGACGTTGTAACCTGGGAAAACCTTTTTGACGTATATAACGGCATTATCAAGACGATACCTTTTGAGCAATATCAAACGGTGGTACCTTTTCGCGGCAATTTTTTGCGGCTCGGCTCCGTCGGAGAAGACGTTTATTTGATACAGACCTATCTTGACGGGCTGTCAGACGTTTATCCCGAGATCGAAAGAGTGGATATAAGCGGCACGTTTGACGAAAAAACCGACAGGGCGGTAAAGGATGCGCAAAGGCTTTTCGGCTTGCCCGAAAACGGCGTTGTAGGCCCTGCGGGCTGGAATGCTGTCGCAAGCGAGTATTCCGATATAATCATGGGAAATATGAGAGCGGAGGGAGAGGAGTAATATGAGCGCTGAAAATTTCGATATGCACAAAGCAGATCACGGTATCCATAATAAAAAGTGGCATAACTGTGCGCCGATAGAAGAACTTTTGCCGTCGCCGGGCTATGTGTCGTGCGATAACGAAAAGAGCGATTTTATGGCGATAGTCCAGGTGATGCTGCGCTGCATCGACAGTGAATATGAGTTCGACGAGCCCGTTTTGATATCGGGCAAGTGTGACGACGCCACAAAGGCGGCGATCATGAAATTTCAAGAGATAAACGAACTTGAAAAAACGGGACACGTAGATTGCGAAACGTGGAAAAGGATCTGCTCGGAATATTCATATTTTGCCCATCCGAGAAATCCCAACCAATAAGAAAAAATTCGATATTTTTTTCAAAATTTACAAAAAAATATTTGCAAAGTATATAATCTATGCTATAATACCTTGTTGATAGAAAATTGAAGTTAAACGAGAGGAAAATTAAAGTGATTCGTGAAGATTTAAGAAACGTCGCCATCATCGCACACGTTGACCACGGCAAAACGACGCTTGTCGATGAGATGTTGAAGCAAGGCGGCGTATACCGTGAAAATCAGGTTACCGAAGAGCGCGTAATGGACAGTAACTCCATTGAAAAAGAGCGCGGCATTACGATCCTTGCCAAGAACACCGCCGTTCATTACAAGAACGTAAAAATGAACATAGTCGATACCCCCGGCCACGCCGATTTCGGCGGAGAGGTCGAGAGAATACTTAAAATGGTCGACGGCGTACTTTTGCTCGTCGATGCGGCAGAGGGACCTATGCCCCAGACCCGTTTCGTGCTTCAGCGCGCTTTGGAACTCGGTCACAGAGTCATTATCGTTATAAACAAGATCGACCGCCCCGACGCAAGACTTGACGAAGTGGTCGATGAAGTGCTTGAACTTTTCTTGGAACTCGATGCTACCGATGAACAGCTCGATTCTCCCGTCGTCTTCTGCTCGGGCAGAGCCGGCACCGCATCTATCAACCCTCACGAGCAGGGCAAAGATCTTACGGTCCTCTTTGAAAAAATACTTGAATACGTACCCGCCCCAAAGGGAGATATCGACGGCAATTTACAGCTCTTGGTCTCCTGCATCGACTATAACGACTACGTCGGCAGAATAGGCATCGGCAAGATCGAGCGCGGTGTCATCAAGGTCGGCTCCGAGGTCATGATCTCCAACTATCACAATAAAGAAATGGCGCCCAAGAAGGTACGCATCGCAAAGCTTTTCCAAATCGACGGCTTGAAAAGAGTACCCGTTGAAGAGGCGAAAATGGGCGATATCGTCTGTTTCTCCGGTGCAGAAGATATCAACATCGGCGATACCGTTACGTCTGTTGATTGCGTAGAGCCGCTTGAATTCGTCAAGGTGAGCGAACCTACTCTTGAAATGGTCTTCTCCGTAAACGACAGTCCCTTTGCAGGCAAAGAGGGCAAGTTCGTCACGAGCCGTCAGCTTCGTGAAAGACTTTTCAAGGAACTTTTAAGAGACGTTTCTTTGCGTGTCGAAGACGGTGAGACCACCGATCAGTTCAAGGTCGCCGGACGCGGTGAGATGCACCTTTCGGTGCTTATCGAAACGATGCGCCGCGAAGGATATGAATTCTGCTGCTCAACGCCCAAGGTACTCTATAAAGATATCGACGGTGTCAAAAATGAGCCTATCGAAAATCTTTTGGTAGATGTGCCCGAAGAATATATGGGCGGCGTTATGGAATGTCTCGGCGCCCGCAAGGGCGAACTCGTCAATATGACGAACCACGGCTCGCGTATGCGCCTTGAATATAAGATACCGACACGCTGCCTTATCGGCTACCGCTCTGAATTCTTGACGAGCACGCGCGGTGAGGGCATACTCAATACCGTGTTTGCCGGCTACGAACCCTATAAGGGAGAGGTCAACCGCCGCTTTACGGGATCGCTTGTGGCATCCGAAACGGGCGAATCCACGTCATACGGCGTTTATAACGTACAAGACAGAGGTCAGATGTTTATC
>JAGAFQ010000042.1 GCA_017612495.1 Clostridia bacterium | reverse complement strand
TCAATTCATCACATCCCCGTTTGCGTTATAGACGGTAAAAATGTTTTTGCAGTCTTTGATCTTCGTCATAATAAATAAATCGATAAAAGAGATTTTTGCCTTATCTTCAAAAAAAGATCTCATGAGCATATCGAAGCTTTGCGCGTGTGTGCTGAAAATTAACGGTATGCCCGAATAAATAAAACTCGTTTTGCTTATATCGAAGTTTATCTCGTCGCATACGATCAGGTCGGGATTTTGCGTCCTTTTTGCAATTTTGAGCGCACACTCCTGCGGATATTCCGAAAAGACCGAACACAGAGGCGCCGTTTTAAGATCGGGCAATATCTCGTTTTGCGAATCGATAAGCACTACGCGCTTTGAATATTTCAAAGACGCAAGCTGTTCGCACAGATCGCGCAAAACGGTAGTTTTGCCTCCGCCGGGATTTGAAAAAATTATTGCCGAATGAAGTATGCCGTCTTTAAGTATATAAGGCAAGATCGCGTTGGAAGCTCCCTTTTGGCGCCTCGGTATTCTTATGTGAAGCGAACTTATATCGCAAATATTTTTTATCTTTCCGTCAGAAAAAACCGCTCTGCCGATTATTCCGATACGGTAGCCGAAAAGCGAAAAGGCGCCGTTTATAAATTCATCGGAGTATCGCCAAACGGAGCCGCCGCAAAGCGATATAAGCGATTTATCAAATTCTTCGGGCGGGCAAATATAGGGCTTGTCATTTTTGCAAGCTACGGTGTTTTTACCGTCCGAGACCGTGCATATAACACCGCCGCGGTATATGATGATATCGCTTATCCTATTGATATCGATCTCTCTCAATATGCCCCTTGTGCCGCCGAAAAAAGCGTTACATATTTTGTCAAAGTCTTTCAAATTATCACTTCCCGTCTGATAAAATATATGAGAGGTGCCGATCTCTTATGCAAAATGACCTTGACAAAAATAAGAATGTGATATATAATCTTTTCTTGAAAGAACCGTGAGGGAGTAGTCTTCACAACGCTTGTTGTGTTGCAAGTCAACATCGTGGCGGCTTTTGCCGTCTGGCTTGGATTAAAAGACCAGACTCATGTATAGCCTTTGCTATACATGAGTCTTTTTTAATACTTCGGCACAAGCGCGACTATATATACAATGAAAGGACGGTATATTGAGTTGAAATTTTATCAAAGCACAGAAAAAGAAACATTTGAAGCCTTAAAAACCTCCGAGCGCGGCATTTCGTCACAAGAAGCGCAAAAACGTCTTGCGTCGAACGGAAAAAACAAACTTAAAGAGGCAAAAAAAGTTCCGCTTATCAAGAGATTTTTAGAGCAGCTCGCAGATCCGATGCTTATTATTCTGATAGTTGCCGCCGTGATCTCTGGTATCACGACCGTTATCAATAATATAAGACATCCCGAAAGCGCCGAAAGCGCCGCCGACGTCATAATAATAATGGTCGTCGTTTTGATAAACGCGATCTTGGGCGTTTATCAGGAAAATAAAGCCGAAAAAGCGATAGAGGCTCTTCAAAAAATGACCGCCGCGCAAAGCAAGGTCATACGCGACGGCAAGCTTATCACGATAAAGAGCGAAGATATCGTTTTGGGCGACATAATCGTTTTGGAAGCAGGCGATGCAGTTCCGGCAGACTGCCGTATCATAGAATCGGCAAGCCTTAAAATTGAAGAGGCCGCGCTGACGGGCGAAAGCGTCCCCGTTTCAAAACAAATCGAGATACTAACGGGAAAAGACGGCAAAGATATTCCCTTAGGCGATCGCAAGAATATGGCTTATATGGGAAGCACCGTCGTTTACGGCAGAGGCAAAGCAGTTGTATGCGCCTGCGGTATGAATACCGAAATGGGCAAGATAGCCGATGCCCTTGCGCAGGCGGAAGACGAAGAAACGCCCTTGCAGAAAAAGCTCGGTGAACTCTCGAAAATTTTGACTTATCTCGTTGTCGGCATTTGCGCATTCATCTTTGTCTTCGGCGTAATAAAGGAAGGCAACTGGAAACCCGAAACGATACTCAATACCTTCATGATCGCCGTCAGCTTGGCAGTCGCGGCTATTCCCGAAGGACTTGCGGCAGTCGTCACGATAGTTTTATCTATGGGCGTCACGAAAATGTCGAAGCGCAACGCAGTCATTCGCAAACTGACCGCCGTCGAAACGCTCGGCTGTGCGCAGGTCATTTGCAGCGATAAGACAGGTACTTTGACACAAAACATAATGACCGTCGTTGAATTCTATTCGGAAAACGAACAGCTTTTAGCGGCATCTATGGCGCTTTCAAGCGACGCAAAGCTCGATGGCGATAAAAAGATCGCAGTCGGTGAGCCGACCGAATGTGCGCTCGTCAACTACGCCTATAAATGCGGTCTTGACAAAAACGATCTTGAAATTTCAAATCCCCGCGTTACCGAAGCGCCCTTTGACTCGATGAGAAAAATGATGAGCACCGTTCATAAAAGCGACGGCGGTTACGTTCAATATACGAAGGGCGCGCCCGACGAAGTCTTGAAAAGATGCTCAAAATACTTAAAAGACGGTCACGCAGAAGTCTTGACCGATGAAATAAGAAAAACGATATTGTTTCAAAACAAGTCAATGGCAGACAAGGCGCTCCGCGTTTTGGCTTCCGCTTTCAAGGCATATACCGATTTCCCCGAAAGTTCAGAGCCTGAATATCTTGAAAAAGATCTTTGCTTTATCGGTCTTGTCGGAATGATAGACCCCATTCGTCCCGAGGTCGTGGGCGCCATTGAAGAATGTAAAATGTCCGGCATACGCACCGTCATGATAACGGGCGACCACAAGGATACCGCCGTTGCCATCGCAAAAGAGCTCGGCATAATAAAATCGGCCGATGAAGCTATACTCGGCTCTGATCTTGATTCGATGAGCGATGAAGAACTCAAAAGCGCCGTCAAGAAATACAGCGTATATGCCCGTGTTCAGCCCGAACACAAGGTAAGGATAGTCAACTGCTGGAAGCAAAACGGCTTTATCACCGCCATGACCGGTGACGGTGTAAACGATGCCCCGAGCATCAAGTCTGCCGATATCGGTGTAGGTATGGGCATCACGGGTACTGACGTCACAAAGAACGTCGCCGATATGGTTTTGGCTGACGACAACTTTGCTACCATTGTCGGTGCCGTTGAAGAAGGCAGACGCATATACGACAATATCAGAAAGTCCGTTCAGTTTCTGTTAGCTTCAAATATGAGCGAGGTCATCTCGATCTTTACGGCGACCTTGCTCGGTTTCACCATCCTTGAGCCCGTTCATCTTTTGTGGATAAACCTCATCACCGACTGTTTCCCCGCTCTTGCGCTCGGTATGGAAAAGGGAGAGCCCGATATCATGTCGCGTCCGCCCCGTTCTTCAAAAGCAGGTATATTCTCCGGCGGTGTCGGCTTTGATATCGCTTATCAAGGCGTTTTGACCACTCTCTTGACACTTTGCGCATACTTTGTCGGACACTATATGGAATCGGGTGTCTTCGAGATAACAAACAGTGCCGACGGCACTACCATGGCATTTTTGACGATGTCGATGGCGGAGATCTTCCACTCGTTCAATATGCGTTCGCAAAGAGGCAGCGTCTTTAAGCTTCCGACGCAGAACATTCTGCTTTGGGGCTCAATGGCTTTGAGTCTTATACTCACCACCGGCGCCATCTATATACCGTTTTTGAGCGAAGCGTTCCGTTTTGAACACATAAGCATCGCCGAATATGCAGTTGCCATGGGCATTGCAATAAGCATTATACCGATAGTCGAGCTTGTGAAATTCATTCAACGGAAAAAAAGCCGCAAATAAATATAAAAAAGACCGCTTTCGCGGTCTTTTTTATATTCTTTTCATAAGCGACAATCTGTATTTTTGATAGAATTCTTCATATCTGCCGCAATCGAGCGCATCTCGTATCTTTTGCATAAGATCATTGTAAAAATAGAGATTATGCTCGACCGCCAAACGCATCGCGAGCATTTCCTTTGCCTTGAAAAGATGTCTTATATATGCTCTTGAATACTTTTGGCAGGTGGGACAATGGCACTCGGGGTCAATGGGCAAATCGTCTCTTTCATACTTGTTATTGAGTATGTTCATCGTGCCGTTCCAGGTAAAGATATATCCGTGACGCGCATTTCTGCTCGGCATAACGCAGTCGAAAAAGTCAACTCCGCGATAAACACCCTCAATGATGTTCCACGGAGTTCCGACACCCATAAGGTATCTCGGCTTATCCTTGGGCATATACGGCTCGACGGCTTCGATGGTCGAATACATACATTCGGTCTCTTCGCCGACGGCGAGTCCGCCTATGGCATATCCCGGCAGATCGAGTTCGGAGATCTGCTTCATATGCTCGATGCGCAGATCGGGATAGGTCGAGCCTTGATTGATGCCGAAAAGCATTTGATCGCGGTTGACGGTATCTTCAAGCTGATTGAGTTTTTCAAGCTCCGCCTTACAGCGATAAAGCCACCGTGTCGTGCGCGCAATGGAGTTTTTGGTATATTCATATTCGGCGGGGTTTTCGATACATTCGTCAAATGCCATGGCGATAGTGGAGCCGAGATTTGACTGTATTCGCATCGATTCTTCGGGGCCCATAAAGATGTGCCTGCCGTTTGTATGTGCGTTGAAGTGAACTCCGTCTTCATTTATCTGGCGCAGTTTTGCCAAAGAAAAAACCTGAAATCCGCCGCTGTCGGTCAAAATGGGACCTTTCCAGCCGGTAAATTTATGAAGTCCGCCAAGCTCTTTTATGACGTCATCTCCGGGATTTATGTGAAGATGATATGTGTTTGAGAGCATAATTTGGCAGCACAGATCGTCTTTTAGATCATATGCCGAAATGCCGCCGCGTATAGCCCCGGCAGTTGCAACGTTCATAAATACGGGTGTCTGCACGGTGCCGTGAACGGTAATGAATTCGCCGCGTCTTGCTTTGCCCTCTTGTTTTAAAAGTTTAAACATCGTTATCTCCCGAATTGTCTGTCAAAATCTTTTTTTGTCATCTCGTAAGCTACGGGTCTGCCGTGAGGACAAACTCGTATCGCGTCATTGGCAAAAAGCTCATCGCAGATGGCTCTTAGTTCCTCTGTCTGATAAATCCTGCCTGCCTTGATCGCCGCCTTGCAGGCAACGGTATAAAGCGCCCTCTCGAAAATCAAATTTCTTGATACCGAGATGCTCTTTTTCCCGTTTGAAAGGTCGGAAAGCATCGTGATAAAAACATCGTTAGCTTTTTTAGCGTCTATATAAGCAGGTATCTCGGTGATATTCGCCGCATCGCCGTTTGAGGATATATCAAAAGCAAAGCCGGCATCTCTTATGAAATCTCCGTATTCGCTGAGCGCCGATACGTCATCAAAACTCAAATTCACCGTTATGGGGAGCATAAGGCATTTGACGTATGAATCTCCTATCGGAATGCGGTTTTTAAGTCTCTCGAAGATAATTCTCTCGTGTGCGGCATGCTTATCGACAAAGACCACCTTATTCTCAAATTCGCAAATAACATAGGTGTTGAAAAGCTCGCCGACGATCACGTATTGCAAATCGGGCTTTTTTTCTGCGATCTCGCTTTGCACATGCTTCGCTTCATACTTCGGCACGTCATATTTTTCGCCGTCGTCGTATGATATTGAGAATTTCGGCGGTTGCGGTCTTATATCGTCGCCGGCACTGACCTTCATCGCATCGGCAAGGTTTTGAAGCGATGCAAGATCAAGTGCCGTCTCGTCTTTTTTCGGGGCGGCGCCGACGATGCCGAGATCTATCGGGATTTGCTTCGGCGCATCTTCTTTTGAATATTTATCGCTTATCGGCACAAAAGACGATACCGCCTTGGGAGGCGTCGGCACGGTCACGGTAAGTGTCGGTCTTTGACTGTTTTTTTCAAGTACCGAGCGCACGCCGTAATATATCGCGTCAAAAAGCTTCTTGTCAT
>JAGAFQ010000005.1 GCA_017612495.1 Clostridia bacterium | reverse complement strand
CGCACCGTCACCGTGGCGACCTTCGAGGACGCCTACACGGGCAAGAGCTTCACCTACCTCAACACACACCTGGACCACATGGGACGCGAGGCCCGCAAGAACTCGGTGCTGCAGCTGTGCCGACTGGCGGACGACTGTCAGGGGCCTGTGCTCATCGGCGGCGACCTTAATTGCTATAACGTGGCACGTGCCTTTTTTGAGGCATATCGGGTGCGCTCTTATGTTTTCGGACGCTATGAGACGAGCGCCGTCAAAGCATCAAAACTCATACATTTCATTCCGTCGCCGAACATGGATGATCCGGAGATATTCGTCAGCACTCTTTTGGACTTTGCAAAAGAGCATCCCCAAAAAAACAAGATCCTTATCGGCTGTACCGACGAATATGTAAGGCTCATTCTAAAAAACAGGGATAAACTCAAAAACGACTATCTCTTTTCGTGCGCCGACGGCGATATATCGGATATACTCTCATCGAAAGAGCGCTTTTATGAGTTGTGCTTTGAAAAGAACATCCCATACCCAAAATCCTATATCTTTTCGCCGGATATGATGATCTCGGAAAGTTGCTTATCGGAGCGCGCCATCGGATTTTCATATCCCATCGTGATAAAGCCATCAGTCGGATATCTTTACAGACAATATCCGTTTGCAAATATGAAAAACGTTTATATCGCGAAAAACGAGGAGGACGCAAAAAGGATACTCGACGGCATTTTTCAGTCGGGATATCCCCAAAACGTCATAATTCAGGATTACATTCCCGGCGATGATGACTGCATCTTTGTTCTGACCTGCTATTCAGACCAAAGCGGAAAAGTCAGGATGTCGTGTCTCGGGCACGTTTTGGTTGACGAACACAATAAAAAAGGATTCGGGAACCACGCCGCCATTATAAGCGAAAAGCATCCCGAGATCGTGAAAATATTCAAGAACTTTTTAGAGGATATCGGCTATCGCGGTTTCTCGAATTTTGATATCAAATATGACGCAAGGACCAAGACCTTTGCCGTTTTGGAAATGAATTTGCGGCAAAGTCACAGCAACTACTACGTCACCGCGCAGGGCTTCAATATCGCAAAGCTTTTGGTATCGGATCTTATAAACGGCGCTTTTGAAGATGAATATCTCGAAAACACACATTCGGTCTTTTGGTCGTCTGTGCCCAAAAAGATCGTATATGATTACACCCGAAGTAATGAAATGGTCAAAATGGCGAAGATCTTGAAAAAGCACAAATTCTATAAGTCATCGCTATGGTACGCGCACGATCTGCTTTTGAATCCGAGAAGACTTTTCTACGTGTCGGCAAGCAGCTTAAATCATTTCTTGAAATTCCGCAAATATCTCGCAAAACCGCAAAGATGAGGTGATATAAGTGACAAAAGTTAAAACGCTCGGAGTACTCGGCGGGCTCGGTCCCATGTCAAGCGCATATTTTTATGAGCTTTTGACCGCCCACACAAAGGCAAGCTGCGACCAGGAACACATGGATATCGTCATCTCCTCCCGCGCCACAACTCCCGACCGCACGGGCTATATACTCGGAAAAACGGATAAAAGTCCTATTTTCGATATGATAAGAGATACGAAAAAACTCATTGATTTCGGAGCCGACCTCGTTGTCATTCCCTGCAATACCGCGCACTATTTCTATGACGAGCTTGCAGAAAAAACAAATGCGCCGATACTCAACATCATTGAAGAGACCGTGCGTTTCGCGTCGCAAAAAGGCGCAAAGAAGCTCGGCATTCTGGCGACGAGCGGCACGATACACACAAATACATATCAAAAATACAGCAAGAAGTTCGGCATCGAATGTATCGTTTTGGAAGACGAATTGCAAAACGAACTTATGGAAATGATATATTCGACTGTAAAATCGGGCAAAAGCGTTGATACGAAGCGCTTTTTGGAGATCGGTGACACACTTTTGTCAAAAGGAGCCGATTTCAATATTCTCGGCTGCACCGAGCTTTCGCTGATCGACAAAGCCTGCCCCTTGGGTGAAAAATACATCGACTCTTTGAAGGTCCTCGCAAAAGCCGCCATTGAAGCTTGCGGCAAAGAATATATTTAAGGTGAACTGATGGAACTTTGCAAAATACTCGAAAGTCTTGAATACGACTCAAAATGTGAATATGACCTATCGCAAATAGATATTTGCGATATAACGACAGATTCGCGCCGTGCCGTTGAAAATACCGTTTTTATCTGCATTTGCGGCGCAAAAGCAGACGGCCACGACTTTGCAAGATCGGCTTATAACACCGGATGCAGAGTTTTTGTTTGCGAGCATGATATTTCATTGCCCGACGATGCCGTCATAATCAAAACAGAAAACACGCGCAAGGCAATAGCCGTGATGTCGGCGAATTTCTTCTGCCATCCCGCCGAAAAATTAAAGCTTGTCGGTATCACGGGCACAAAGGGCAAGACGAGCATTACCGCCGTTGCATCTGCCGTTTTGAATGAGGCGGGCATCAAGACCGCGACTATCGGCACGAACGGCATCACGATAGACGGCAAAACCTATCCCACGCTCAATACCACGCCGGATGCGTATGAGCTTAACAAGGCTTTTGCGCAAATGGTATCGGCAGACGTGAAGTGCGCCATTTTGGAGGTTTCTTCACAAGCGCTCTTTTTGGACAGAGTTTACAAATTGACCTTTGATATCGCCGTATTCACAAACCTTTCACCCGACCATATAGGCGGCGCCGAGCATCCGAGCTTTGAACACTATATGGCTTGCAAGGCAAAATTGTTTACACAGTGCCGTTTCGGAATTTTCAATTCCGACGACGACCATTATCCCGATATGCGCCAAAATGCAAAATGTATTTGCCAGACCTACGGCATACACGCCCCGTCGGATCTTACCGCTTCCGACATAAAGATCGTCAAAGACGGCAAAATGGGCATTTCGTTCACCCTCAAATACAACAGTAAAAGTTATGATATTATATGCTCAACGCCCGGAGTTTTCAGCGTATATAATTCCCTTGCCGTTCTGGCAATAACGTCAAGGCTCGGCGTATCGCCCGATATCGCCGCAAAAACGCTGTCTTCGGCATCCGTTCCGGGCCGTTTTGAGGTCGTAAGATCGCTTGACAACATAATAACCATCATCGACTATGCTCACAACCCTTTGAGCCTCAAAAACGTGCTTATGACGCTAAGAATGTATGAGCCGAAGCGAATAGTATGTCTGTTCGGCAGTGTCGGCTCACGCACAGAACTGCGCCGCTTTGAGATGGGAAAGGTCGCCGCTGAATTCGCCGACTTCTCGATTTTGACAAGTGATAACCCCGACCGTGAAGACCCGAAGAAAATCATTTCGGATATCGCGGCGGCATTTGACGAGGCGGGAGCGCCGTATATTGCCATTCCCGACCGATGCGAGGCGATAAAATACGCGCTTGACAACGCAAGGCAGGGCGATTTTATCTTGCTTGCCGGAAAAGGCCATGAAAACTATCAAATAATCAACGGCGAAAAAATCCCCTTTTCGGAAAAACAGATAATAAAAGATTACTGCGAAGAAAAAGCGACGGTAATTCAATAAAAAAAGAAGGATGATAACTCATCCTTCTTTTTTATTGGATCATTTTGAATTGTTTTTCTTCTCTTCGGCGATCTTATCCATAAGTTTATGGATCCTGCCGACGGGATCGAGAAGTTCGCTTATCGTAACGTCTCTGTTGATGGTTTCGATAAGATATGCAACGTATTTGCACATATTGACCTCTTTATACCACTCTCTGCCCAAAAGCTCGGGTGAACGGTAAATGAGGTTTGTGGTGAATACTTTGGAGATAAGTCCTTTTTCAAACGCATTGTCGAAAACGGAAAGTCCGTTGCAGAAGAGTCCGAACGCTGAGAACACGAATATTCTCTTTGCGCCCTTTTCTTTGAGCTGATATGCGATATCGATAACGGAATCGCCGGAGGAGATCATATCGTCAACGACGATAACGTCCTTGCCGCTGACGTCGTTGCCGAGATATTCATGAGCGACGATGGGATTGCGTCCGTTCACAACAACGGTATAATCGCGTCTCTTATAGAACATACCGATGTCGAGTCCCAAAACCGAAGAATAGTACATACAACGGTCCATGGCACCCTCGTCGGGAGAAATTATCATCGTGTGGTCACGGTCAAGTTCAATATCGGGAACGGTCCTTGTGATCGCTTTTATCATCTGATAGGTCGTGCGGATGCTGTCAAAGCCGTGGAGCGGAATGGCATTCTGAACTCTTGCGTCATGGGCATCGAATGTGATGATGTTCGTAACGCCCATCGCGATAAGTTCCTGGAGCGACCAAGCGCAGTCAAGCGATTCGCGGCTTGAACGGCGGTGCTGTCGTCCTTCATAAAGCATTGGAGTGATAACGGTGATCCTGCGGGCTTTGCCGGCAATAGCGCCTATAACTCTCTTCAAATCGGCAAAATGGTCATCGGGGCTCATAGGGACCGTCTGACCGTACATAGTATATGTAACGCCGTAGTTGAAAACGTCGCAGACGATGAAAACGTCCTTGCCGCGCATCGAGTCGTGGATAACGCCCTTGCCCTCACCCGTTCCGAAACGCGGACAATCGACTTTCGATAAAAACGACTGTTCGGTCTGCCTTTCTCTGCGCAGATAAAAGTCGACCTGGTTGACAAAATCTTCGCAGCCTTTCATTCCGATAACACACAATTCTCCAAAATATGCAGTACTCATAAGGACCTCCGTTTTTTATATAAAGCCGCTGACGGCTGTATTACTTATTTATTATGTTGTTCTTGGCGCACGCCTCAAGCTTTGAAATTATGCTTGCGGCGTCTTTTAAGTCATGACCGACGCATATAACACTGTCGTTTTCCAAAATCAAAGCGTCCGTTTTGTCGGCAAACTCGCGCGAAGTGAGATCGGGCTGCATAAATGAAGCGCCGAACGGTATCGACTTTGTCTTGACGCCGTTACATTCAAGAGGCGTATGCGTGACGCAATATGCCGCTAAATTCGTGGGTCTTGCGATTATCACCGCGGATATATCCCGATTGTTTTTAAAGATAGCCCGGCAAAGCTCCGCCGAACGAGAGGGCGTTTTCGCCGCCTCGTGCATACCGTTTTTTATATAGACAAAATCATCCTCGTCAAAATCGGCATGGCTTTTGCCGTATGCGGAAATGATGAACGCATCATCGCCCGTACGCATGGCAAGTGTGCCGTCTGACGGAGTGAAAATTCCGTTTTTGCAAAGTTCCTTTGTGAATGAGCAGACAGTCTTTCTGCTCTTTGCGCTCATATCGTCATCGACAAGCGTCAGCGACTCTTCAAGGTTTGGAAAGTTGCGGAGCATATACATTGTCATATGCTTTTCACTTTGAATGACGGCAGAACCGAGCTTTGATACGGCGCTGTCGAGCTTTGCCGAAGCCTCAAACTCGAAAAGGCGCATATATGCAGACTCCAAATCGTCGTCGAGCACCAATACTCCGCCGTCTTCAATGAGCATGCAGTCATGGCGGAGCTGTGCTTTATGTATTATCTTATCGGATATCGTTTCGTTTTCGTCTTTTTTAACGAATACGGCTGATTGACAACTGTATTTCGTGCTCGGCAAAAGATCTGTCCTCGGGAGTTTTTTAGCTTTCAAAAAACTCATAAGGCAGGGCGGATATGCATAGATGACCGCGCTTGCGTTGGGGCGGACCTTATATATGCCCTCAAGCCACTTTGCCTCTTTGGGAAAATCGGCTTTTGAAAAATCGTCGCCTGGTCTAATGCAGAAGACGTCCTTTTCGGATATTTCCCTGCAACTTACGCTGTCCTTTGCAAGCCAAATATTACCGCCGTCATCTTTTATCGAAACGTTGCCGGTATATTCATCGCAAAAGCCGACCGAATATATTCTTCTCAATATCTGCGCCACTTGCTTTGCGTGCGTTGCAGACGGAAAACTCATAACAAACACCTCTATAGAAACGGTCTGTGTTTTGGCACGGTTTCTTATAGTATAATTTTACTATCATTATTTTGAAATGTCAACCGAAATGGAAAAAGAACATTCGTCCAAAATAACAAAAATCATGAGAAAACATGCGGTTTTCTCATGATTTTTACTACTAATTCGCCATAGATGTGTCAACGATATCTTTATATTCGCAAAGGCGGATATCGGCTCCGCAAAGACGAAGCTTTTCGACGATATTGTCATAGCCTCTTTGGATGTGGTGAACGTCTTCGATCTCAGTCGTTCCGTCGGCAACAAGCGCAGCCAGGATCATGGCGGCGCCTGCGCGCAGATCGACCGCTCTGACTCTTGCGGGGCTGAACAAGGTATTGCCCTCGACAACGGCGGTCTTGCCGTCGACACTGATGGAGGCGCCCATACGCTTGAGCTCCTCAACGTATCTGAAACGGTTATCCCAAACGCCCTCGGTCAGACAGCAATCACCGTCAGACAGGCACAAAAGCACGCACATCTGGGGATTTAGGTCTGTGGGGAAACCGGGATACGGCTGTGTTTTGACATTGATTTTTGAAAGGGTGTCACTGCAATTTGAAACGAATACGGCATCGTCCTCTTCTTCAACGCATACGCCCATTTCGGTAAGCTTTGCGGTGACGGATTCAAGGTGCTTGGGTATTACGTTCGTGATGTGCAAAGCGCCCTTTGTAGCCGCCGCGGCGATCATAAACGTTCCCGCTTCGATCATATCGGGAATGATCGCGTGTGTGCAACCGTGAAGATTTTTGACACCCGTTATTTTGATAACGTCCGTACCGGCGCCGCTTATCTGAGCGCCGCAGGCATTCAAAAAGTTGGCAAGGTCAACGATATGCGGCTCTCTGGCGGCATTCTCGATGACAGTCTGCCCCTCGGCGCGAACTGCCGCCATAATGACATTCATCGTTCCGCCGACAGTAACACCGTCAAAATAGACGTGTCCGCCTAAAACGCCGCCGTCAGTCTTGGCATCGACATATCCGCCCTCTACCGTAACGGTAGCACCGAGCGCTTCAAAGCCCTTTATATGCTGATCGATCGGTCTTACACCGAAATCGCATCCGCCGGGTAAACCTACATGGGCTTTGCCGAAACGTCCGAGTTCGGCACCGATAAGATAGTATGATGCGCGCATCTTTCTGACAAGATCATAAGGCGACTTTCCGCCCGTTGCCACACGACTGTCTATTTCATAGGTGTTGGCACTGATAAGACGGACTTTTATGCCCATAGACGTCAAAATGTCAAAACAGATCTTAACATCGCTGATATCCGGTACGTTTTCAATAACACATATATCTTCAATCAAAACGGTAGCGAGTATCACTGCGACCGCAGAGTTCTTCATACCGCTGATCTCAATCGCTCCATGTAACGGTTTGCCGCCGGTTATAACTATTTTTTCCACCGAATCACCCTCCGAGATGAAATACTTCAACAAACACTGAAAGTAAGTATATCATATAATTAGTAATATGTGAACAGATTTTCGAAAAATTCATTTTTTCTTAACAATTCGTTAATATTTATACAGATCCCATTCTGTCGCCCGTCGCGGCATCATAAATTTCAGACGTGCCGTCTGAAAATTCTATCTGCCAGCAGGGTTTGATGTAGAAGTTTGATGAAACGTCCCAAACGATGCAATAAGTGCATTTTTCGGCAAGCAGTTCGCGCTTGGCGATATTCTTATCATTCGGCTGCGCATAGAAAAGGATGTTTATTCTGTCAAGAGTGTTTACCTTGTATGAATCGGTAAAGTCGAGCCATATCCACCTGCCGTCAAAAGCTTTGACGGTTTTATTCTCAACGCAGACCGTGAGTTTCGCATTTTGAATAAGATCGCCGTTGGCGGTTTGGAATATCTCGATATATGCAATGCCGTCTTTTGACCTGTAACTCTTGCCGAATTCATAAGAAAGTTTGCCCTCTCCGTCGCCGACAAGGAGTTTTGAGAGTTGCTTTGACACCTCTTTTTGAAGCGCCTTATCCTCAAATTCTTCAAATCCGTTATCGAAAAACGCATCGTCTTTCGGCATCTTGTGAGCAAAATCGTTTGTCTGATAATCAATGACGAAATCGGGATAAAAGCTGAATACGGCACTGTCGTTTATAATGTTCGCTTTTCCGTTTGACGGGATGTTATAACTTTGTAAATCATCTGTGCCGAAGATCTTTTCTATCTTTTTTATTTGCGCATCGGCATCGTAAACTCCGCCGAACATCTCAAAGGTCGGATTTTTGCCCGAAAAGATCTCGCGGTCGATGATGAGCCCGCGCCGCTCAAAAATATCGACCGCATTTTTTTGCGTTTCGCCGTCGATATAGTTGCGCTTAAGCGTGCGGAAATGTAAAAGAAAAAACAAAAGTATGTTGACCGCCAAAAGACAGATGATCAAAAACGTCGTTACTTTTTTCCAGTTCATTATCACGCCCTCCGTCAGTTCCAAATAAGTTTCCAAGAGCACTTATATTCCGTTTCGTCTTCGCTCTTGTCATATTCGAGTACGACCGCCGAAAGGGTTTTATCCTTGATTTTTTCAAAATCGGAGACCTGTTCGTTTTTTATCGCTGCCGCGGCAAAAACGGCAGACTGCAAAAGAATATAAGAAGCGCTTCCCTTTTCAAAGGAAATAAGCGGTATCTCGGCAAAAACGATTTTGTCATTGACGATCTTAACAGTGACGTCCTCGCAGTTTATTCTTATATTCTGCAGGAAGAACGAATATTTAACGACGATAGCGCCGTTACCGCCATCTTCTTCATAGACGTCTGAAAGCTTCAGATCGGCAAGACCGCAGAAAGCGGTGGGCAAGAGCTCGCGCACCTTATCTGCAAATTCGCCCGAAGCCTTGACCTTATCGATTATGCCGTAGCCTCTTTCGAGAACACGGTATTTCAAGAAAAGACCTATATCGATTCCCGAATCGCTCGAATACGATATTTTTTCGGAGTTTATCGCAAGTTCGCTTTGAACGTCAACGTAGGTGTAGCGCCCGTCGATCTCAGAATATGCGGCAGAATGGTCGACGGCGAAGACAGACGAAGAAAGCTCATCGAGCGTTTCTTTATCGAAAACGTCATTTTCGTTTGCATCTCTTCTTACAACGGTGTCGGCATTTTGCAGATCTTTGCAGTCGAAAAATGCCAAAGAGGGACCTACGGATATGCCGCGGTAAATTTCTTCAAACGGAAAAAGGGCAGCCGATTTGTCTTTTTCGACAAATTTTATTGCGGATGCGTCTGCAAAATCAGTATATGTTTCAAATGCCGACTTGCTAAAATCAATATCTCCGTCGCCTTTTTGAGAGATAAAAAGCGAATATTTGCCGTCTTCGGTATGTCCTATGGCATAGAATTTGCCCACATGGTCTTCAAGTCCCGACTGTATCTCGGCATCGCTGCCGCGGCAAAGCTTTATGAACATATCGCCGATCTTGGGCATATCGCCGGAGGCAACGGATGAAATAAGCACGTTCTTTTCTTCATTTGCATAGGCATAGATGAGCGGAAACGGAAATTCTCCGTGGTATTTTATATAAACGTATTCGTTTGACTCGCAGGCGCCGTGCCAAAGCGTTCTGCCGGCAACGTCGCCGAGCTTTACACACTCGGCATCGGATGAAAATACCGCCGAAATAAGCGGCTCGATGCCCTCGTATAATTCCGAAACGCTCTCATTTGAATTTGAAACAACACCCGAAAACTCATCTGAAAATGAATATGCGA
The DNA here is from genome assembly GCA_017612495.1 of Clostridia bacterium. Taxonomy (GTDB): domain Bacteria; phylum Bacillota; class Clostridia; order Oscillospirales; family CAG-272; genus RGIG8399. The sequence continues at coordinate 6,154 of JAGAFQ010000005.1, read as the reverse complement.
TCTTTTCGGGCAAAAGTTTTTTGTTGTCGAAAGTAACGCTGTCTTTTTCGTTTGCGCCCTGATAGATAAACAAGTCGCTCGGCGCGCTCTTTTGCGATGAATCGAGAGAAGATATGGCGTTGAACTCATAAACGATGACCTGCAAGACTGCCATAAGCAAAAGAATGCCGACTATGACTATCTTGAAAGCTTCGGCTCTTGAAAGTGACGGTGCGCTTTTTTTATCCATTCTTCCCTCTCCTCTCATCAAAGTTTAAGTTTGCATTTTATCGGCAGACTTATCGTGATCTCGGTGCCGACGCCGACGTCGCTGTCGATCTTTATTGAGCCGTGATGGGCTTCAACGATCTCCTTGGCGATGGCAAGTCCGAGCCCCGTGCCGCCCGTGTCGCGGTTGCGGTCTTTTTTGACACGGTAGAAACGGTCGAAGATCTTATCTTTATCTTCTTTGGGAATTCCCGTGCCGTTATCTTTGACCGATATGGAAACTCTCATCTTGTTCGCCTCGGCAGAAACGTCAATCTTGCCGCCATCCGGCGTATATTTTATCGAGTTTGAAATGACGTTGACAATGACCTGCTCGATTTTGCCTCGATCGGCGGTTATGTTCGGCATATCGGGCATAATATCAAGAGAAAGCGTATGTCCGTGCTTTTCGGCATCGACGCGCATAGCCCGGCAAAGATGAGAGAGCATTTCGCTCGGCGAGAATTCCGATATCTGCCATTGGTTTTTGTTGGAATCGAGTTTTGAGAGCATCAAAAGATCTCCGACGATGCGCGTCATTCTGTCGCACTCGTCGATTGCGATCTTCAAGAAGCCCTCTCGCACCTCGGCGGGCATCTCGGGATCTGAAAGCACAGTCTCGGTCATTCCCTTGATGGATGTAAGAGGCGTGCGCAATTCGTGCGATACGTCGGCAACGAATTCGCGTCTTGCCTTTTCGAGTTCATACCGTCCCGTAATATCGTGTATCACGACGATGGTACCTTTCGCGGTATCTTCATTTTTCTTGTATTTGAGTTCGCCGAAGTTGATGGCAAGCACCTTGTCTTTGAAGATAACGTCCTCAACGGAATATGAAAAATCTTCGCTCTTTGCAAGTTTCGAGGGGGTAAATTTGATATCGAGCAAAGATAAAAGCTTGTCAAGAGTCAAGACATTTGCAACGTCATCACATTCAAGAGGCTCGGCAAAGAATCTTTCGGCGGTATCGTTGATGTTGAGCACTCTGCCCTCATCGTCGAATGCAACGACCGAATCGCGCAGATATGAAAAGACGGTCTGAAGCTTTTGGCGCTCACCCGAAACCTCTTCAAGTGTAGATTTCAAGATATTTTTCATCTTGTTGAAGGTGTCGGTGAGTATGCCTATTTCGTCATCGGAATGTACGGCGATCTCATGAGAAAACTCGCCCTCGGCAATTTTTTTGGCATCGTATGTCAAATTCTGGATAGGCGCGGTTATCGTCTTTGCGAGGAAGAACGAAAGCGCTATTGCGATGGCAAGTCCCAAAAGCAATGATTCGAGTATCGTCGTGAACAATATCCAGCTGATATTCGCGAATTCCTGCTTTAAGTCTTTTACGTAAATGATACATTCTTTTTCGCCGTTTGAAATATAAACGGCATAGTCCATAAAGTCGGAAGCGTATGACTTTCTCGCAGACGCCACGTTTCTGTTCATCGCCGCCAGAAGCCTCCCCGACTTTTGCGGGCTTGTACCGACCGATTCAAGATCAGAAGACGCCAAAACGGTGCCGTTCATATCCAAAACGTAGTAGTTTCGATATGCGCCTATGCCGAGAGACGACGAATAGACCGATAATATCTTTTGCTGTCGTTCGGCATAATCCTCAAAAAGCAAGGATTCGGTAAGGTCGGCTTTAAGAGCGGAGCTGCCCGAGAAGCCGTCCTCCATCTGATTGTCAAAATCGCTTGTAAAATAATTCGATACACCGACAATAAGTCCCGTGCCGATAACAGCGACGACCGTGATTATGAATATTACGAGTATCAGTATTATCTTAAAGTAAATACTTCTGTACATCCTTGTGATAACTGCTTCCGCCGGCGGCGAAAGTTTCCTTTCTTTCGGGATCGCGGCGACATTGCAAAGCAAACGCCGCAAAACGAGAAGCGTGATATGATCAGTTCATAAAATATCCCATACCCGATTTTGTGATGATGAATTTCGGATCATCGGGGTCGTTTTCGATCTTCTGCCTTATTCGGCTTATCGTCACGTCGACGGTGCGTTTATCGCAATAAAGATTGTCATATCCCCAGACCTCTGTCAAAAGGTCTTCGCGCGAAAATACCTTGCCGCGGTTTTCCGCAAGGAAAGACACGATCTCGTATTCTTTTTTTGAAAGATGCAGGGTGACGCCGTTTTTCGACACACAGCACTTATCGAAATCGACGACAAGCTCGCCTATGCTGACGACTTTGCCTTTCGGTGTGCATACCTGCGAAAGCTCACCGCTGAAACGGCGGATGTTGCTGTTTATACGCGCCAAAAGCACAGAGAGCGAAAAAGGCTTTGTCACGTAGTCGTCGGCTCCGATATTCAAGCCGTATATCTTATCTGCCTCTTCTTCTTTCGCCGTAGCCATGATAATTGGGGTGTCTTTGACCTTTCTTATCTCACGGCATACCTCATAGCCATCCATTTTCGGCAGCATGATGTCGAGCAAAATAAGGTCGTATTGCTCACTTATGGCCTTGTTAAGACCGTCTTCGCCGTCATAGGCGACGTCATAATCGTATCCGGCTCTCGAAAGATTATAGGTCAAAAGGCTCACGATATTCTTTTCGTCCTCAATGACGAGAATGCGTTTTTTGATATTATCCATAACAGTTTCTCCTCTCATTTGCAAAAGGATGTGTCTTTTATTGCATCAAGACGTAATTTGCCGTCGGCGCTTATATCTTTGCAAAGTATTCTTGCCGTCGCAACGGCACAGTCGTTTACGCCCATCTTCACAAGCGGAAAGTCTGACGCGCCGAATTTTTCTTCGATCATCGGTGCATTATCCCACGAATCCGTCGTTTCATCGCGGCTTTCGATGTTGAAATCGCACACTGTATATCCGCAGCTTTCAAGCAGATCTTTCGCATCGTCTTTATTATCGCCTGTGCCATCAAGATTTACAAGCCGCGTTGTTATGCGCAAAAGCGAAAAAAGTTCGGCATTCTTTTTGTCAAGATATTCAACGATCTCGCCTGAACCGTCAAAGTCATCGGCGTTGACCGTAAACCCGACGGAATGACCGCCCGTTATCATGCGCAGTAAATATTCGGCATTCGGCGAAACGTTTTCGTTTCCGACAAAAAACGTTGCAAAGCCGCCGTTTGCCGAAAACAAATCCAAAAGCTCGTCGGTATTATCACCGATACTGCCGCAAAAGCCGAGATAAACGCCCTTTTTCGGAGTCTTGTCATCTGTCGGATTTGTTTCTTTGCTCGGCACGGTCGAGGTGCTTTCGGAATTTTTCTTTTCCCATTCGTTCCTTATCGAGTCGAGCGTCTTTTTCTGCTTGCCGTTTGAAAGTCTTAAATAGTGCATATCGGCCGAAAATTCCATATCGAAACCGAAATAGTCGATTATATCGACAAGCGGAATATAGCGCTGCTTGCTGTAAATCGTGGTTGCCACGGCATAACTTGTGCCGTCGGCGCACATAACGCCGTTATTATCGACGTTATACGACATATACTTTGAATTGTCATCGGTCGAAATGATGAATGAGCCGAGCGCTTTGCCCATTATCTTTTTTACGTGTAAGCCCTCTATTGTATCGATATAGGCAAGAGGAACATACCACAATTTTGAAAAGTTTCTTGCAGGATAGTACCCGCTGTCTTCATATACCGTATCGTTGAATACAAGTATCGCCGTATCCTCTTCCCACGCGCCGAGCGTCTTTTGAGAAAAGAAAAGACCAAAAGAAAGAACAGTTGAAAGCACGAGCAAGACCGCGATTTTTTTCAAAACTATCCCTCCCTCTTTTCAAGTGTGCTTTTATAGTAAGAAACGACGATGTTGACCGATTCGTTGTAAGATTTACTGCCCGATTTTACTCCCTGTGATTTTATGAACGTGTCGTTGACGGTATCGCTGATCTTGCCTATCGCCGAATCGTGGTGCTGATAGTAAAATTCGCTGTACGCTCTGAATTCTCCGCCGATGCGCATATCAAGTCTTCTTATCAGCTCGGTGTATTTATCGGGATCCGCCTCTTTTGCGTAAGGCATAAAATATTCGAGCATCGAAACGTATCCGCTGTATTTTATATAGTCGTCATCGCTCGATATGCAAATGATGAACGCAAGAAAATTCGCCTCATCTTCGCGGATGATGCCCCTTTGGTGCGCCATCTCGTGCGCCACGGTATAGGGCAGAGTGTAATCGGGAAATTCGATGTTTATATTCGCTTCGCCGGTGTAATAAGAGTATGCGCCGGAAATATGGGCATAGGTCATCACGCGCGAAAGCGCCACGGGCTTTACAGAAACGTTCAAAACGGGAAGAAAATCTATCTTTTTTGAATTTTCTTTATACGTTTTCAAAAGCTTTTCGTTGAGCGTTTTCAGATCGTACGGCATTTTGGATGATGAATTATAGTTAAAGTCGACCTTATTTGCCAAAGCATTTACGTTATCGCAGATCCACTCAAACGAATATATAACGTCATCGGACGTTGCGCCGCCTGATGAAAGCCCGAGTTTTGTGCCGATGCTCGTAACTCGGTAAGCTATCGAACAGTTAAAATTGAAAAGCGTCAAAAGCACCAAAAGCACCGACAAAAGGGTTTTTAGCCGACGGCTGTTTTTGCCGTCTTTGTCGATAACGGTATATATCAGCAAAACGATCACGAAAACGGGTGCCGCGAGCAACAGTGTTTCGCCGAGCGAAAACGGCAAAAGCGCCGTTAAATATGACAGAGCCGAACGTGTGAAAACGGCGATGTATTTATTGAAAAAATCCGCGAACGGACTTGAAATGACCGAAATTCCCCAAAGGATGAAACTCAATATGCAAACACAAAGCAAGACTGCAAGCGGTCTTGTGAAAAAGCGTTTGTTATCCGTTTGCTCCTGCATATTTTCCACCTCAAATATTTATAATACGCTGATTATATTATATACTATTATGCGCATTTTTTCAACGATAATTTACATTCAAAACAAAAAAGCGACACTTTAAGTGTCGCTTTTGAAAATGCTCTCGACCGTTTTTTGGCAAACGTCGGGAGAAAACCTGAAATGATCGATATGCTTTATTTCCGGCGGAATGAAATATTTTAACTTTTGCGGTTTTATATCGGAGTCGAACGAATCGACGAGCACAAGCTTTATTTTCATCCTTTCGGGTATTATGCTCTTGATGTAGACCGAGGCATACTGCCCCACGTATACGCCCTCTCTGTATTCCGAAAGTCCTGCAAGATTAGGCGCAAGCTCGATGAAAATGCCGTAGTCTTCTATGCTTCTGACAATACCTGCGACAGTCTGCCCCGGTGAAAACGCGGCGGCGTTTTCCTCCCAGGTGCCGAGTAGTTCCTTGTGACTCAAATATATTCGGTGAAGCTCCTTATCTATGTCGCGCACGATGACTCTTATCTTCATTCCCTCGCAAAATCTGTCGCGCGGAGAGGATATGCGCGATACGGAGATAGAATCGATGTTGAGCAGCGAAACGATGCCGCAACCGATGTCGACAAAGGCGCCGAAATGTTCGATATGCGTGACTTTTCCGCCGATGATATCTCCGCATTCAAGTGTGTTTATATACTCCTCACAGCACCGTTTTTGAGCATTCTTGCGCGAAAGTATCGCCGTTATCTCCCCGTCTTTTTCTTCAATGCTTTCTATGCAAAAGCACACGGCTTTGCCGACCCTCGTTATAGCGCAAATATCTTTTGGATTTGAGCCGTCTTGCGAATATGCGACCTCGTTTTTCGGAATTATGCCGTGAAACGCACCGAGATCCACATGCAAGTTGAGATCGGAATCGCAAAGGCTTACGTATCCCTCAAGTATTTCTTTGCTTTCCATGGCAAATTTTAACTGCGACAGACTCGAAAACGCGGCAGAATTTTTTTCGGATAAAATGAGCTCGCCCTCGGGCAAATATTTGTTTTGCATATTTT
>JAGAFQ010000041.1 GCA_017612495.1 Clostridia bacterium | reverse complement strand
TGCGAACAGCCCTCGGGGCAGCATTCGTTCAAAACGTCCTCGCCGGAATGTCCGAAAGGGGTGTGACCGAGGTCGTGTCCCATAGAGATCGCCTCTGTGAGGTCTTCGTTCAGACGGAGCGCTCTCGCCATGGAACGCGCTATCTGCGTCACTTCAAGCGTGTGTGTGAGACGCGTGCGGTAGTGGTCGCCCTCGGGAGATAAAAACACCTGCGTCTTATGCGACAAACGGCGAAAAGCCTTGCAATGCAATATTCTGTCGCGGTCGCGCTGATAGATCAAACGAAAATCGTCCTCTCGGCAAGGATGGAGTCTGCCGCGGCTTTCACTTGAAAGCTGCGCATGGGGCGAAAACCATTTTCGTTCGTTTTCATACAACATTTCGCGTATATTCAGCATACCCTCGTAGTCAGTCATCTAAAATCCCGCTTTCGACGTGAAAGCTCTCCTTTCCCAAAATCACAACTTTTACACTTTACTTATAAATACTCATAAGAGAATAAAATTCCTCTTATTTTTTCAAAAAAATTGAAATATTTTCAATTTATGAGTTCAGTTTACTATCAAAGATGCACGAAAAAAGTCCCAAAAGGGACTTTTTACAGTATTGAATGATATACGTCTTCAAACACGGCGTTCAGTTTTCCCGCGCTGATATCGACTATTCTCAAACAAAAATCTTCATATCTTTTTTGCGGGATCGAAAGCGTGATCTTGATCTTATCGGCATATTCGGTATTTATGATGCGTGCCGAATATGCTTCACATTCCCTCTCGATCTTGCCGAGATCGGAATATTCAGCCAAGATGTAAAACCTGACAAGCGGCTGCATTCTGCCCACCCCGGCATCATCGACTGCGATCTTTGCCGCCTTTGAATAGGCTCTTACAAGCCCTCCGGCGCCCAAAAGAGTGCCGCCGAAGTAACGTGTTACAACGATGCAGGCATCGCATATTTCGCCCTTTTTAAGCACGTCGAGCACAGGCAAAGCGGCGGTGCCCTGCGGCTCGCCGTCGTCGCTGTATCGGCAGATATTGTTTTTTCTGAGCGTATACGCATAGACGTTGTGCGTCGCATCGGAATGTTTTTTTCTTATTTCTTCAATAAAGTCAAGCGCTTCGCTTTCGGTGATTATCGGTATGGCATACCCGATAAACTGCGATCTTTTTTCTTCAAAACGGTCGCTGCCTCTTTTGCAAAGGGTCAAATATCCTTCGGACTTTGAAAGATCACTCATATTTCGACCTCTCTGTATTCCGCGAACATTCCGCGCGTTTTTTCGTCGCAAACCGCCGAAACGTGTATTCCGTCTTCGAGACAGTCTACCTTTTTGACCTCGGCTGCACCGTGAAGATAACTGAGTTTTTTGGCGGCATCGTATGGGAAGATGAATTCGGTCTCGGTCTTGAATTTTGAAATTTCGGCATCGAGCTTTGATGCGAGCTTGTCAATGCCGTCGCCGGTCGCGGCGGAAATGAATACGGTATCGTCGCTTGCAAATATCTCGGGCGGCAATACGTTATCCTTTGCGATATCGCACTTGTTCAGCACGAGTATCACGGGCTTTTCGGCGGCGCCGAGCTCGGATATTACCTGTCTTGTGACTTCTATCTGCGATGCACATTCATAATCGGACATATCGGCAACGACGATGAGGAAATCGGCAAAAACGATCTCATCGAGCGTTGATTTGAATGCCTTGACAAGATGATGCGGCAGATTGCGTATAAAGCCGACGGTGTCGGTCAAGAGCATTTCTCTGCCGCTCGGCAATGCAAAGCGCCTCGTTGTGGGGTCAAGGGTGGCAAAAAGCTTGTCTTCCGCCAAAATTCCGGCATCGGTAAGTCTGTTTAATAGCGTTGACTTGCCGGCATTCGTATATCCGACGATAGCCGCCTTGGCAATTCCGCTTTTGTTTCTTTGCTCCCTTTGAGTCTTTCTGTTGTGTTCAAGTTCCGAAAGCTTGTCTTCAAGAGCGCGTATGCGCCGCTCGATATGACGCTTGTCGCTTTCGAGCTTGCTCTCACCCGGACCCCTTGTGCCGATACCTCCGGCAAGACGCGAAATATCCTTGCCCTTGCCGACAAGTCTCGGAAGAGTGTATCTTAACTGCGCTATCTCGACCTGCAATTTGCCCGCCGCGCTGCCCGCGTGAAGCGCGAAAATGTCGAGGATGAGCACACTGCGGTCAATGACTCTGACATCATCGAGCTTATCTTCGATGTTGCGCACCTGCATCGGCGAAAGTTCGCAGTCGAATATCGCCACGTGCACGTCGTTCTTGCTGCAAAGATCTGCAAGCTCCGAAAGTTTTCCGCTGCCGATATAGGTCGCGCCGACGATCTTTTCCATATTCTGAACGAGGGTGAATACGACCTCGCCTCCTGCGGTATTGCAAAGGCGCGAAAGTTCGGCAAACGAAGCGTCAAAGCCGCCGTCATCGGAAAGTCTGACGCCCACAAGAGCGCAGCGCGGATGAAAATCTGAGTTTTGCGCAAAATTTTTTTCATCTGTTACGGTATTTTGATTTTCAGACACAAAAACACCTCCGTAAAAAGAAAGTGAGAAATTTACACATTCGGTGTAGCCGAACGTGTAAATTTCTCACAAAATGCCGCAAATAATTACTGTGCTTTGCTTTCAAGACGCTTTTTGAACTTATCTACGCGTCCGCCAGCATCAACGAATTTCTGCTTGCCCGTAAAGAACGGATGGCACTTCGAACAAATTTCAACACGCATATCGCCCTTTGTGGATCTTGTTTTGATCTCAGCACCGCATGCGCATTTGATTGTTGCTTCTTTATATTCGGGATGGATTCCTTCCTTCATCTGTAACACCTCTTTCGCATAGTATCTTACAATACACAAGATGATAGCATACTTTTTATTTTTTTGCAAGTACTTTTTTCGTTTTTTATCAAATATAGGTCAAAATCCTTTTTTTATTTTGTCGATCGCCGCTTTTTCGAGGCGCGAAACCTGCGCCTGAGATATTCCTATCTCGTTTGCGACCTCCATTTGCGTCATGCCGTCAAAATAGCGTTTTTGAATGATCTCCTTTTCTCTGCCCGCAAGCGATGAAAGCATTTTTTTCAGCGACAGTTTTTCTATCCAAACGTCGTCATATTCGCCGTCGTCTTTTATCTGGTCGATGACAAAAAGCGAATCGCCCGATTCCGAAAAGACGGGCTCGTACAGCGAGAGCGGCTTTGCCGTCGCATACATCGCCGCGGAAAGCGCGTCTTTTGAAACGCCGAGCAGTTTGGCGCTTTCTTCAAGGCTCGGCTCGTCCTTTCCGCTTTTTATCATTTCTTCTTTCAGAATGAGCGCCTTGTTCGCAAGATCTCTTGTCGAGCGGCTCACCCTTATCATATTGTTGTCGCGCAAATACCGCCTTATCTCCCCCATTATCATGGGTACGGCATAAGTCGAAAAGCAGACCCCGACGTTTATATCGAAGTTGTCTATCGCCTTTATAAGTCCCATACAGCCGACTTGAAAAAGATCGTCCATCGACTCTTTTCTGCCCGAAAAGCGCTGTATCATGCTCAAAACGAGCCTTAAATTGCCGTTTATCAGTTCCTCCCTTGCCAAAAGGTTTCCGCTTTTTGCTTCTCTTAAAAGTCTGTCTTTTTGCTCCGACGATAAAGTTTTGAGTTTTGATGTGTCTATTCCGCTTATCTCCACTTTATTGTAGTAGTTCAATTCACAAACTTTCCTTTGCACTTCGTTTTTATGATTATCGCTAAATCATAATTCGTATATGCACGGCAGTTTTTGGTAAATTGATTCAATATTATTTGATTTCATACTTTATTTTCTATGATATATGTGATATAATAGTATGAAATATTTTGTAAACGGAGATACTTCTATGTGCGGAATAGCCGGCTTTACGGGCGAAATCGAAAATCAAAAGCAGATCCTTGAAAATATGATGGCAAGGATAATTCACCGCGGCCCCGATATGGGCGGCGAATATATATCTGGCGGCGCATCTTTGGGATTCAGAAGACTGAGCATCATCGACCTTTCGGAAAACGGCTGTCAGCCTTTATATAACGAAAATAAAGATCTGGTCCTGGTGTTCAACGGCGAAATATACAACTTTGAAACACTGCGCGAAGAATTAAAATCTTTCGGTCACGTCTTTGTGAGCAAAACCGATTCGGAAGTCATCATCCACTCTTATGAACAGTGGGGACGCGACTGCGTAAAGCGTCTGCGCGGTATGTTCGCTTTCGTCATTTGGGATACGAAAGACAATTCCCTTTTTGCGGCGCGTGACATTTTCGGAATAAAGCCGTTTTATTATCACAAGCAAAAGAACGGCGATCTCATATTCGGCTCCGAGATCAAAAGCTTTTTGGAGCATCCCGGCTTTATGAAAAAAGTGAACAAAGACGCACTTTTGCCGTATCTCACTCTTCAATATTCGGCAACGGAAGAAACGTTCTTTGAAAACACCTATAAGCTTTTGCCCGGTCATACTCTCTTTTGGAAAGACGGCAAGACCGATATTCAAAAATATCACGATTTCAAGTTCGAGCAAAAAGACGGCGATCTTGAAGAATATACAGACAAGCTTTGCGACGTCATCAACGATTCCGTAAAGGTGCACAGAATAAGCGACGTTCCCGTAGGCGGCTTTCTTTCGGGCGGCGTCGATTCGAGCTATATAACCGCCGAGCTTATGCCCGACAAGACATTTTCCGTCGGCTTCAAATTCGACAATTTTGACGAAACGGACGACGCAAAGGAACTTTCGGACATCTTAAAGATACAAAACTATAAAAAATACATCGATGCCGATGAATGCTTTGAAGCATTTTCGGATATCCAATATCACATGGACGAGCCTCAATCCAACCCGTCCTGCGTGCCGCTTTGGTTTTTGGCAAAACTCGCAAAGGAACACGTCACCGTCGTTTTGAGCGGTGAGGGCGCCGACGAGATCTTCGCGGGATACGATTGGTATTGCGATACGCCCGAGGTAGTGAAATTCAAAAAGCTCCCCGCCGCTTTGCGCAGATTTTTGGCATCTATTGTCAAGCCGCTGCCCGAATTCAAGGGCAGAAGTTTTCTCTTGCGTTCAAGCGGAGTTGCCGAAAATTACTTTTTGGGTCAGGCGTTCGTCTTTCCCGAAAAAGAAGCAAAGCGTGTCTTAAAGCCCGACTGCGCAAAGAGCGACAGCGCCTCGAAGCTCGCTCACAAATTCTATCTTGAAGCAAAAGAGCTTGACGAGGTTACTCAAAAGCAGTATCTCGATTTTCAAATGTGGCTGCCCGGCGATATCCTTTTGAAAGCGGATAAAATGAGCATGGCTCATTCGCTTGAATTGCGCGTGCCCTATCTTGATAAAGAGGTCATGGCGCTCGCCGAACAGATCCCGCTCAAATACAAGATCTGCGACAAGGGATCAAAATACATCCTGCGTCACGCGGCGGATAAAAAGATACCGAAAGATTGGGCATTCAGAAAGAAAAAGGGCTTCCCCGTTCCGATAAGAATGTGGCTGAAAGAAGAAAAATATTACAACATCGTAAAAGAGTATTTTGCATCCGACTACGCTGAGGAGTTTTTCGATCGCAAAGCCATTATGAAATTGCTCGACGATCTCTATCGCACAAAGGCGAACAACGGACGCAAAATATGGACGATCTTCACGTTTTTGGTTTGGTATAAGCGTTTCTTTATCGACGAGAAGTCTAACTGAAAGGACACTGCAATGGATAAATTCATTCCCGTACTGCTCGGCGCCGATCTTAACTGTTACAACGTCGCCCGCGCTTTCCAC
>JAGAFQ010000040.1 GCA_017612495.1 Clostridia bacterium | reverse complement strand
GATTATGTCATATTTCATATTCAAAACCGCCTTTCTTTTGCTTTTCGGTAAAATTCTGCAAACGGGAAAATGGAAAAACAGATAAAAGTTTTCCAAAGAAATAAAAAGGCCGCCTCGATTTTCGGGGCGACCGCTCGGCAACTTACAAGTTCCCTTGATTTATGATAGCATATTTATGCAAATAAGTCAATTATTTTGTTCTGTTATTTGATAAATTCTTCAAGCGAAAGCGCCGATATCAGTTCCTCCTCGCTGCGCAGTCCGACCGAGACGCAGTCGGCAAGACCCGATGTGAAACGAATGACCGTCGGTATGCTCATTATCTTATAGTCGCCGCATATCTCGGGCTCGGAATCGACGTTCAATTTGCAGACCTTTATCTTGCCGTCGTATTTTTCAGCCAAAGAGTCGACTACGGGAGCCATCATACGGCAAGGGCCGCACCATTCCGCCCAAAAATCGACGATCACGGGGATCTCGGATCTCAATACTTCGCTTTCAAAATTTTCGCTTGTTATCTCAATTATTTTCATTTTGATTCCTTTCTTTGACACAGTATAGATTTATATCCCATGCGGGAAAACTTGTGTGCTTGCGTAAATAGAGTTTATACCACGGCATTATCTTGTATACGAGCAATATCAGATCAAAAAGATCTTCGTTTCGGTGATAAAGAGATATGAGCATTTCGGGGACGCATCTTCTTATCGTGTTTCTTGCTCCGACAAGCGCGCGATGCTCCGCGCCCTCAACGTCGTATTTTATAAAATCGACGTCTTCTTTTATCACGTTGTCGAGCGCATCGAATTTGCAAAGCGTCTTCGGTCTGTCTTTCGATATCCTGCTTCCTCTTCCTGCGCCCTCGCTTATATATTCTTCGCAGCACTCCGAATATGCGCCGATATTCTCGGGCAAGATCTTCGGCGTTTTGACAGTTTTTGCAAAAGTTTCAAGCTTTGCGAAATTTTTTCTGTCCGGCTCAAAAGCATAAATCTTCGATATATTTTTGCAACGGCAAATCAGCTTTTTTGCGCTGTCGCCCGTATATGCGCCGAGATCTGCGCACACCGAATAGTTTTCGGGATGCAAAATATTTTCGAACGCGTCGTCCTCATCGCTCATTATCGCATCGAGATATTCGATCTTTCCGCTGATCTTGAAATTGACAAGATTTTCAAAAACGCGCCTTGATTCTTCGTCGCCGAGCAGATCGTATGCCGTAGATAAGTTTTCGAAATTATCGTTTACGTACTGCATATCGAAAAGAGTTCCGTCAGGCACGACGGGCACGTCGGGCATATATAATTCGCAGGTCTTTGAAATATCTCTTATTTTCTGCATAACGTCGGGCAATGACGACGCGAACGCGACAAGGACGCAAAAATCGGAATACTTAGCCGTAATATCGGAAAACCGCAAGACCGTCTTATTGTGAAAGCTTTGTCCGCGAACGAATTCATCGCTTGCGAAAAAATCCGAAACGATGAGATTTTTGCTTTCCAAAACGGAAATTATCTTGTCGGCTCCGTCGCCCATTCCGTAAAGGATAATAGGTTTTTTGCAGTCACAAAGGCGCTGCCACAAGTCGATTTTTTCTTTGATCTCAAAGCCCATCGCCGTCACCTCTTTTGAGATATTTTACCACAAATGGGGCAAAATGTAAATTGCATTTTCTATTGACACAGTGCGCAAAAAAACTTATCATATATTCATAATTGCATTTGTCAATTGTAAAACTTCGTTTTGCAATTGACTGATAATTACATACAAAGGAGAGATAAGAAAATGAGAATAACAGACCTGCGCACAAATGAAATTTTCACATCTCTCCTGCCTTTTTCGTGTGCGATAGCTCTCGGCAACTTTGACGGGGTGCATATAGGTCACGCCGAACTTTTGAAAAAGACCGCTCAATATGCAAAAGAAAACGGCTGCGAAAGTGCCGTTTTCACGTTCGATACGGCACCGGCTTTATCTTTGGGCAAGAGTGCAAAAACCTTAACGCCGACCGCAAAGAAGCTCGAAATATTCAAGTCGTTCGGCGTTTCCTATGCCGTATTATGCGACTTCGATGAAATAAGAGACGTTTGTGCCGAAGATTTTATATCGGATATCCTCATAAAAAAGCTGCATTCCGTTTGTACCGTTTGCGGTTTCAATTACCGTTTCGGCAAAGGCGCGGCGGGCGACTATCTGCTTCTTGAAAAGAAGATGAAAGAAAACGGACTTTTCTCGATCACCGTTGAGCCCGTCATTTATGAAAACGAAAGTGTCAGCTCGACAAGGATAAGAAAATATATCGAAAGCGGAAATATCGAAACGGCAAACCGACTGCTCGGCAGATATTATGAAAAATCATCGAAGGTCGAAACGGGCAAACGCATAGGCAGAACGATAGGCGTGCCGACGATAAATCAAAACTTTGACAAAAACGAGATCATCCCCTTGTGCGGCACATACGCAAGTTTTTGCAGAATAGACGGCAAAACATATCCATCCGTCACAAACGTCGGCTCGAAGCCGACAGTAAAGGACGACGGCGTTATCAACTGCGAAACGCACATAATAAACTTTTCGGGCGATCTCTATCAAAAGACGGTAAACGTATGTTTTCTGTCATACATGAGAAACGAGAGAAAATTTGCATCTCTTGAAGAATTAAAAGCGCAAATCGGCAAAGATATCGAAAGATCAGAAGAACTTTTCAGAAAGGAGAGACCGAAATGAAACGCATAACGTCTTTATTTTTATCCCTCCTTTTTTTGATGCCGTTTTTTATTTTCGGCGCGAAAGCAAAGGAATTCGAGGATGAGATAAGTGCCGAAAACGCCATTTTATACAACGTTGAAACGAAGCGTACGGTATATAAGAAAAATCCCGACGAAACGATATATCCCGGTCCCACGGCAAAGATGATGACGGCGGTCTTGGCACTCGAATATTATGCCGACAAGCTTGACAAAGTGATCACGGTCAGAGCCGAAATGATAAAGAACGTAAGCGGCAACAACATCTCTCTTTCTGCGGGAGAAAGCTTTTCAGCCGAGCAGTATATTTCCGCTCTTATAGTGGGCAACTCAAACGATGCGGCGATGGTCTTGGTCTGTGATATTGCCGGGTCAGAAGAAAAATTCGTCGAGCTTATGAACCGAAAGGCAAAAGAGATCGGCATGGAAAATACGGTATATAAAAACGCCACCGGTATGCACGACGACGGTATGGTGACGACTGCCGCCGATACGTTGAAGCTCGCCGAATATGCCTTTATGACACCGCGGTATATAGATATCGCCTCTCTGCCCAAATATCAGATGGGAAAAGGAGAAAACAAGCGCACCATACATAACCGCAACTACCTTGTTTCAAAAACGCTGACGGAAGATTTTTATTACGGCGGCGCACACGGAATGAACGTCGGCTCGACTTATGAGGCAAAAGCCTCGCTTGTAACGTCTGTCACGCACGAGGGGCTGAATTATCTGCTCGTGCTTATGGGCTGCGACTATAACGACAAAAAAGGCATCGGCTCATACGCCGATGCGCAAAAGCTTTTGGACTTTGTAAAAAACAATTACGGATATATAAGGATCGTTGACCGCAAAGATATGGTAAACGAGATAAAAGTTCTGCGCGGCAAGGATGCCGACTACGTTTCGGCAGTTCCCTCTTGCGATTGCGACGTGCTTTTGCCGAAGGATATTTCGATAAAAGAAGAGGTGAAATATACCTTTGATCTGCCAAACGAGATAAACGCTCCCATCGTCGCAGGCGACAAGGTCGGTCAGGTCATTGCCGAATATAACGGAGAGATCATCGCAACGTGCGATATCATCGTTAAAAACTCGGTGGACGAAAATGCCGCCTTGGCGCTTTGGTCGGCATTTACGGATTTTGCAAAGACTCCGACGTTTTGGCTCATCGTCGCAGTCGTTTTGTTTGTGATCATCTACGTCGTCGGTGCCGTCATTTATGCGCGGCGGCGTCGGATGCACTCGCTTCACGATATGCCGACGTATCCGTATGAATAAGAAAAAAGGGGTTGTTAAAAAAGTCATCGGACTTTTTTAACAACCCCGTCGAATTTGACTCGGCGGCTTGAACAGCCGCCGTTTTTGCTTTGAAAAAGAGCAAATCGGATGTTTTTAAGGCAAAAACCGTCAAATGTCGCGGCGATTTCGGCGGCACCCGACCGCCGAAACCGCGAGGGGGTGTTAAAAAACGAGTTTTTAAACACCCCCTTTTTTATTTATAAAATTTTCCCTGAACGACGTTTCGCCTGTCAAACTCTTTTGAAACGGAATTCATCACGTCCTTTTTATCTGCGCTCCACAAGGGAGATATGAGAATTTTTTTCGGTCCGTCACCGGTAATGCGGTGAATGACCATATCGGGCGGCAAATGCTCGATCACGGTGCCGATAATGTCGATATACTCTTTTTTTGTGAGCGTTTGGAACAAGCCTTTTTCAAAGTCTTTTGCAAGGTCCGTGCCGCGTAAAACATGCAAAAGCTGAAGTTTTATGCCGTCGCTTTTGCAGTCGGATATGAATTTTGCGGTGGCAAGCATATCGCAAAGGTCTTCTCCCGGCAAGCCGATGATCATGTGCGTTACGACCTCGGCGCCGATTTTGTGCAGTTCTTCTGCGGCTTTTGCATAAACACCGTTGTCATATCCGCGCCTTATATATTTTATGCTTTCTTCTTTTGAGCTTTGCAAGCCGAGCTCGACAAAAAGCGGCTTTATCTTTGCCGCGTCGTTGAGCAGTGACAATACGTCATTCGGAAGAGTGTCGGGTCTTGTCGCTATTGACAAAGCATAAATGCTTTCGTCTTCAAGTGCGCAATACAGCGCGTTTTTTAATTTATCGTGATCGCAGTAGGTCGAGGTGAAACTCTGAAAATATGCGATATACGAGCCGTTTTTGCACTTGTCTTTGACCTTTTCCTTTGCCAAAGAGATCTGCGTCTTTACATCCAAAGAGGCGCTTTGCGCAAAGTCTCCCGAGCCCATGCCCGAGCAAAAAATACATCCGCCGACACCCACGGTGCCGTCACGGTTCGGGCAGGTATTTGATACCGATAGCGAAAGCTTATACAGTTTTCTGCCGAAGCGCTCTTTTATATAGTCATTAAACGAACGATAATGCTTATTCATTGCCGCCTGCCGTTTTTATAAGATCTTGAATGACCTTTGATGCCATCATCATTCCCGCCGTTGCCGGCACAAAGATGCTTGACGAGGGAGCGGCGCCGCTTGACGGCTTTTTCGGCTCCTCGGTCGAAAAGACCGTCTGCAAATGCTCTATTCCGATTTTTTTGAGTTCATGTCTCACTTTCTTTGCCAAAGGGCAGGTGTTTGTCTTTGAAATATCGGCTATGTGCAGTTTTTCGGGATCGAGCTTGTTGCCCGTACCCATTGACGAAATTATCGGAACGCCGAGTGCCGTTGCGGTTTTAATAAGCAATATCTTGCTTTTGACCGAGTCGATGGCGTCGATTATATAGTCGTATTCAGAAAGCTTAAACTTTTCCGACGTCTCTTCTGAAAAGAAGATCGGCATTTCAAAAACGCATATTTTCGGGTCTATGCCGCGTATGCGCTCTGCCATAACGGAGGTTTTGAGTTTGCCTACCGTTGATTCAAGCGCTATTATCTGACGGTTTATATTCGATTTTGATACAGTGTCGCTGTCAACGAGAGTGATGTTTCCCACACCGCTTCTTGCCACGGCTTCGGCGCAATATCCGCCGACACCGCCTATGCCGAAAATGATGACTTTTGAATTTTTCAGCTTGTTTATCGCCTCATCTCCGACAAGCCTTGAAAAACGTTCAAGAATTTCTTCCATTTTTGCCGTCCTCCGCTTCTTTTTTCGGATAGTGTTTTTTCTTTTTCTTCTTTTTCTTTGAAGAAAAGCCGAACGCGCCGAGCTTTTTGCCGAGCGCAAAATATTCGCCGTGAGAGAATGCCAAAAGGTTGGCTCTGTCAAGATGCAGTTTGCCTGCTTTGTCGATGAGTTCTTCGTTTATATCGGTCGCCACGATGTCGGCAATGAACATATCGTGAGAGCCGGAGGGAATGACGTCGATGACTTTACATTCCAAAGAAAGCGGACTTTCTTCGATCAAGGGACACAAAAGAGACGACGAGGGCGCAAGATGATAATTGCACTTCTCGAATTTGTTTACCTTTGCGCCGGTGAATATGCCGCAATAGTCAGTGCCGAAGACCATATCCGCCGTCGTCAGATTTATCACGAATTCGCGCTTTTCGTTCAATATGTTATAAGAATGGCGGTTTTTGCGCACCGATATATAAGTGCGCGGAGGAATGGTCGATATCATGCCCGTCCAGGCTACGGTCAGAACGTTATTCACTTTCTCATCACCGACCGTCACAAGCACGGGCGGCAACGGACCGAGAAGCGCGCCGCCTTTCCAAACTACTTTACTCATTTTTTACCTCAAAAACAAGAGCGCCCGACAAATTCAAAAGAATTTATCAGACGCCCGTATGATTTTAATATGCTATGCCCCAATATACCATTTTTTTGGCAGGCTTTCCGCAACATACACAGTGATCGGAAAGATGTTCCTGTTCAAAGGGGATACAACGGGAGCCGATTCCTGTAAGTTCCTTGACCTTGTCTTCACATTCTTCATCTCCGCACCACATAGCCTTGACAAAGCCGTCGCCGTTTGCTTTGATGGTCTCTTTGATCTCTTCTATGCTCGTGCAGGAATAAGTGTGTTTTTCGCGGTTTGCGAGTGCTTTTTGATACATACCGCTTCTGACTTCTTCAAGTTTTTTCGCAACGGTATTTTCAATATCGTCGATGCTGACAACGGTCTTTTCGAGGTTGTGGCGCGTGACGATGACACAGTTGCCCTCTTCAATATCGCGCGGTCCCATCTCGATGCGGAGCGGAACGCCTTTCATTTCATATTCGGCATATTTCCATCCGGGGCTCTGATCGTTGTCGTCGAGCTTTACGCGGAACTTGTCGCAAAGGCGGGCATAGAGTTCGCGGTTCTTTTCCAAAACGCCATCTTTGTGCATCGCTACGGGAACGATAACGACTTGGATGGGGGCTATGGCAGGCGGCAAAACAAGACCGCTGTCATCACCGTGTGTCATAATGATCTCGCCTATCATTCTCGTGGTAACGCCCCAAGAGGTCTGATGCGGATAGCAAAGTTTATTGTCTTTATCGGTATATTGAATGTCAAAAGCTCTTGCAAAGCCGTCGCCGAAATAGTGAGATGTGCCTGCTTGCAGAGCCTTGCCGTCGTGCATGAGCGCCTCGATGCAGTATGTGTCTTCGGCGCCTGCGAATTTATCAGACGGGGTCTTTGCGCCCTTTATTACAGGTATCGCAAGCTCGTTTGTATGGAAATCGGCATAGACGTTGAGCATGCGAATGGTCTCTTCGCGCGCTTCTGCTTCGTTTGCGTGCATCGTGTGACCTTCCTGCCACAAGAATTCACGGCTGCGGAGGAAAGGACGTGTCGTTTTTTCCCAGCGAACGACCGAACACCACTGATTGTAAAGTTTCGGCAGGTCGCGGTAAGAACGAATTATGTTTGCATAATGTTCGCAGAAAAGCGTTTCTGACGTAGGTCTTACGCAAAGACGTTCGGTAAGCTTTTCGCTGCCGCCGTGAGTTACCCACGCGACCTCGGGCGCAAAGCCCTGAACGTGATCTTTTTCTTTATTCAGAAGTCCTTCGGGTATGAACATCGGCATATATACGTTTTCGTGTCCGAGTTCTTTGAAACGGCCATCGAGTATCTTTTGGATATTTTCCCAGATCGCATAGCCGTAAGGACGGATTATCATACAGCCTTTTACGCTTGAATAATCGATAAGATCTGCTTTTTTGCAGATATCGGTGTACCATTTGGCAAAGTCAACATCCATTGCGGTAATGGATTCGACCATTTTTTTATCCTGTGCCATTTGATTAGTCTCCTTTTAATAAAAACATTTGTCAATTGTAAAACTTCGTTTTACAATTGGAACTCGCGCATATCGCCGCCCCAAAAACGGATTTCATTCAATATTTGCTTTTTCAAAACAGTTTTGCAATTGACTGATAAAAACATAACTGATAAAAACATAGATGTATTGTATCACAGTTGGTTTTATTTTACAAGTGCGTATCAAGCTCTGAAATGAGACTTTTGCCCTCGAGCTTTTCATACATTTCGCAAACGAGCGATACCGGCAGTCCCATAACGCAGAAATAGTCGCCGACGATGCTTTTGACAAGCATACTGCCTTTGCCCTGAATGCCGTAGGCGCCCGCCTTGTCGAGCGGCTCTTTCGATTTCACATAGGCGTTGATCTCTCTGTCTGTCAAGTCCTTGAAAACCACGTCTGTTTTTGAATATCCCGCTACGCTTTTTTTGCCGTTTGTCATTGCAACGCCCGTATAGACCGAGTGCGTTTTGCCCGATAACAAACGAAGCATCGCTGCCGCGTCGCCCTCGTCTTTCGGCTTGCCCAAGATCTTTTTGCCTATCGCGACTACGGTGTCGCTGCCGATGGCAAGAGCATCTTTCGGTATATTATCTTTTGCGGCAAGAAGTTTGCGTTCTGCCAAGGCTTTGACCATTTCATCCGGAGAAAGGGATGGGTCTGTATCTTCTGCGGCGTTTGACGGCACGCATATCACCTCAAAGCCGAGCGTGCAAAGGATCTCTTTTCTGCGCGGAGATTTTGACGCAAGATAGATCTTCATTTCTGTGCTCCCTTATTTTTTGATGATGGTATTGCCGATAAGAAGCGAGAGGATGATAAAAATGATCGTTGAAACGTTGAGATTTATCATGAGCGCAAAGGTGATCTTCAATATCGACAAATCGAGCATGAACGGGCTTTCTATGCCGAACGACTTGCCGAAAGAAAGCCACGAAAGGAACGAAACACCCGATGTGAGCGATGAAACGAGTGAGCCTAAAACCACTCCGATAAGAATAAACAAAAGATTGTACCAAAAATATTTTCTCATGATAAGATCATCTCCTATATTCTTCTGTGTGCCGCACCTGCGGGATAAGCGTTTTTATATCGGTTTATGATATCGCATATTTCCTCTTTGCTTTCGTCGGTGAAAAGATAATATTCATTGTCTATCCCGGCAGAGCGAAGATCATCTTTTTTATCCGCCATATAGACGGGTACGCTGTTGAAAATTATGTTTCGGTGAGCAAACGAGCGCATAACGGGGAATTTTATATTCTTTCTGTCTTCGATGTATAAAATGTTCTTATCGCCGAAGCGGCAGGCACTTTCGCATTTTTGCGGAGCCTTGTCAAATTCGCCGTCAAAGCATCTCCAAAGACATTTTTCAAGCGACATCAGCGGTATCTTTCCATAGACGCAGGCGCCTTTCGGCACCTCTGTTTCGATCGCTCTCAAAGCGGGCAGACGCAACTCGGGGGAGATGAAAACATCTTCGATGCCGAGGGAAGACAGTATATCGGCGCTATGGCGCGAATATACGTTGAGTCTGAAACCGCCGCATACCTTGAAGCCGAAAGATTTTAAGATTTCTGCTTGCGCGATGTTTTCGCAAACGGCATATTCGATTTTGTCGTCTCTTGCCTCTTTTAAGAGTTCTTCTGCATAGCCGCTCTCTTTATCGGTTATCATGGGCGGCATATCGATGCCGCACACATGCGATATATCAAGCCCTCTCTTTTTTGCTTCGGCATAGGCATAAAGATCGAGATATACTTTGTCAAAATATGCGAGCGTTTCTTTGTCGGGCAAACCGGCGGCGTTGTAAAAAACTGCGATCTTTCGATGCTCGAACTCTTTTTTTATCTTGTTTTTTTGAACGGGTACGCCCGTTTTTTCGTGAGCGGGAGTGTTTGCCTTGATAATCTTTTCATAAAGCTCGTCAGCCGCTCTGCGGCGCACGTCGTTTATAAGGCTCTTCGGCATGAAAAGCCCGTTTTCAAGATCGAGATCAAGTTTTTCTATCTCAAAGGGCGTGTTGCCGAATTTCATCAAACTGTCTGAAAGGATCTTGCGGTCAACGGGGGCGTTCTTTGCCGCCTGCGGTATTTCGCCGTATTGCGAAGAAAAGATCCCGTTTGATCCGAGACGGATCTCTATAGGCTCGTTTGCTTTGAATTTCGCATATAAGCCGATCGGCTTTTTTCGGTCGGGTATCACGACGTTCTTTTCAAATTGCGCCGTGTCGGATTTATCTTTGTCGGTGCGTATGCCGCACATCGTGCCTTTTGTGATATTGCCCGTATAATAGGCATCGGTAAAGCCGTTTCTCGAAAATGCGCGAAGAAGTGTTTCTGTTTCTTTCGGCGTCGCGTTTCTGTTTTCGTCGATGAGCCGACGGTAGATGCTCGTGACGGTATAGACGTATTCGGGCGAGCGCATCCTGCCCTCGATCTTAAGCGAAGAAAGACCGAGATCCAATATGCTTTTTGCGTGATTTGCAAGGCACGAATCTTTGAGACTCAAAGGATATGCGTTGCCCGCAACTCCGGCATAGCTAAGTCGGCACGGCTGCGCACATTCGCCTCTGTTGCCGCTTCGCTGACCTACGAGCGAAGAAAACAGACATTGCCCCGACATACAAACGCAAAGGGCGCCGTGAATGAAGCCCTCGACTTCGATATCGTTTGCTTTGCCGTATTCGCAAAGCATTTTCAATTCGTTCATCGTAAGCTCTCTTGCCGCGACGGCTCTTGAAAAGCCGAGCTTCTTTGCCGCTGCCAAGCTCATTTTATTGTGAATTCCGCCCTGCGTGCTCATGTGCAGTTCCATTTCGGGAAAACGCGAACGGATGCAGACGGCAAGTCCCAAATCGGCAACGATGAGCGCATCTGCGCCGATCGAGTATAAAAACTCCGCATATTTCAGCGCGGAGTCGTATTCGCGCTCATATAAGAGGGTATTGAAAGTGATGTTGGTCTTTATTCCCCAAAAGTGACATTCCGATACGGCGTTTCGCATTTCGTCATCGTCAAAGTTCTTTGCGTTGGCGCGCGCATTGAATGCACTGCCGCCGAAATATACGGCATCGGCGCCGCCGCTGATCGCAGCCGAAAGCGCCTCTTTGCTTCCGGCAGGGGAAAGCAGTTCAGGTTTTTTCATGATCAGTTCCTGCCCGTGAGTTTTTCATTTTCGATCTTTAAGATCTCGATATCGAGTTTTTGGCTCTCTATCGTGCGAGAAAGCTTCGCTATCTCTTTAGAAAGGCGCTTGTTCTCTTCAAGCGAGTCAAGAGCGCATATTATCGCAGCACCTGTGACTGTATAGCCGTAGGGCTTTTGCGTGAGGGCAAAAATCTTATCGTCAAGTCCCTTTGCCATTGCAAGCACTTGCTCCTTGCTGTTATCCGATAAGACCGAAAGCTCAATGCCCGATATTTCGACCTTGCATTTGTTTTTCAAGGTTTTTTCCTCCCCAAAGAGATAAGATATGCGAATATTTATAAGTTTTT